>DATKKY010000265.1:0-4797 GCA_035542695.1 bacterium
TCGCTAGCCCCTGGCAAGAGGATTATACCACAGCGGTCCGCGCCGGGCAATCAGAACCCAAGGCCCAGCATGATCACCTTCGCCATCTGACCCTATTTGAACATCGCCTTGATCGCGCCCCAGGTGGTTCCCTCAACGTGCGGCGGGGTGAGGGGGCAGGGGTCGTCGCCGGGTACGCCACCGACGCCAGCCCCGGAGACAGCGACAGGACGATCATAGTAAGGTCCGGGCTCGGGCGCGCAGTTGACCACGCCGAAATCGCCCGTCGCCGGATTGGGACAGATGCCGATCCGGCCCGCACCGGTCGCAGTCAGCCACGCGTAACCTGGTGCCACCGCCCATCCATACTGGCAGGCTGTCCAGGCAATAGCAATCCCTTCGCCGCTGTGGACGATGCCGCCGATCGCAAGGTCGCCCTTGCAGCGGGTGAATGAACAGCTGCCCCACGCCGCCGGCCACTCCAGACCGAATTCGGTCAAAGTGTATTCGGTGAGATCATAGAAGACGGGTAGAGCATCGAGGTCGCCGGATTGAGCGTAAGTGGTCTGGATCTGGGAGCAGCTGGTGAAAGCTGGATAGCCCTTGGTGCAGGAAGTAGGATGCGCTTTAACGTGCACCGCGATCTTGTGGTTCTGGTTCCGGCTGCTCCCGCCGCACACCGTGACGCTTCTCGAGGCCTGACTCGGTCCGGTTTCATCGCCGGTGACTGCGCATGTGTTGGTGAAAGTCGCCCCCTGAGCCACGTTCACCTTGACAGTGACCTGCTGCGTGCCGCTTGCGCTCGCGGCCAGGGTGCCAAGATTCCAGGTCACACGGTGCGCGCCCGCGTCGTAGGACCCTCCCGAAGAAGCCGATACGAAGTCGGTCTGGCCAGGCAGGTCGTCGGTCAGGATCACGTTGTGGACTTCGGAGGAGTTAGCGCTGTTATTGTAGGAGATGCTGTAGGTGAGATTGGTGCCGTAAGTGGCGCAGCCACTGCCTAGGTCGGTGGTTTTGGCAATGTGGAGCGGTCGAAGCGAGTGAGCGCAGACGGACGTCGATTTGGTGGCTCCGCTGTAAGGGGTCCCGTATCCCCCGATCTGGCAAGTGTTGGTCACGATGGTACCGAGCGGCGCGGTCAGAGTTGCAACGACCTGGCGGGTTCCGCTCTGGCCGGGCACAAGTGTGCCGATGATCCATGTAACGGTGGCGTTTGCGGGATCGTAGGTTCCTCCTCCAGATGCCGACACGAACTCGACCCCAGCCGGCAAGTAATCCGTAAGGATCACGTTGTACGCGGTCGCGGCATTTGTCGGATTCCTGAAGTTGATGCTGTACGTGAGGACGTCGCCCTGGTACGAACACGTGCCGGAGGTCCCGTCCGCCTTAATGATCGTAATGGGTACGTGCTGCCCGGCACAGATGGCGGTCTTGCACGACGCGGTGTTGGCGGGAGTCTCGCTGCTTGTGATGCGGCACATATTGGACATCGTCGAAACTGCGGGCGCGAGAGCAACGACAGTCACTGACCGCGTGCCCTGAGTCCCCGCTCCAACCGTTCCAATGTCCCAGGTGACCCTGCTGTAAGCTCCATCGTAAGCGCCCATGTCGGACGCCGTGACGAAGGTTGCATCATCCGGCAGGCTGTCTATCAGCACTACGTTGTGGACGTCCGCGGTATTCAGCGTGTTGGCGTAGGTTATGGTGTAGGTGAGCGTGTCTCCCTGAACCACGCACTTGCCTGCACGGTTGTCGGTCTTTGCGAGGTCGAGTCGCACCAGCACTTGCTGGCAGGGATCGTCGCCCGGCACCCCGCCCACCCCGGCGTTGAAGACAGCTGCTGGGTAGTCGTAGGCTCGGTAGTCTTCGGGTGCGCAATCTACCACGCCATAATCTCCAGTGGGTGGATCCCTGACTATGGTGATCTGGCCTGCCCCGGTAGGTGCGAGCCACCCGTAGCCGTGCGCCACCGACCAGGTCGTCTGGCACTCGGACCAGGCTGTCGCTATCCCGTCGCCTGGGTGGACTATCGCACCTATCGAGATGTCGCCCACGCATCTTACATAGTCTATGCTGCCCCACTGGGCCGGCCAGGCGAGCCCGAACTCGACCAGAGTGTATGCATTCAAGTCAAAGAAGACCGGGATCACGTCAATGTCGCCCGGACCGCTATAGGTCGTGTGAATATCGGAACATGTC
This sequence comes from bacterium, assembly GCA_035542695.1. Taxonomy (GTDB): domain Bacteria; phylum Arandabacterota; class Arandabacteria; order Arandabacterales; family Arandabacteraceae; genus DATKKY01. The sequence continues at coordinate 2,179 of DATKKY010000265.1, forward strand.
GAGAAGGATGGAAGTGTAGGGCACCCGGTGCCGTGAGGCACGAGGTGGACGGCTATCTTGTTGTGAAGATTACCACCGGCTGATACGCCCGCCGGCAGTGCCGTCCAGAGCGCAATGAGCAAGGCTGCCGCAAGCCAAGTCCGCTTCATAGGACCACTCATCTCCTGAACCTGGAATCGCTAGCCCCTAGCCAGAGGATTATACCACAGCTAACCGGAGTGGACAATCGTGACCGCATCGCGGTACTGGCGTGGCGTCCCTACTTCCCTGGGGCGCCACCCACGCCAGCGCAGTAGGCAGCCTGGGCAGCGTCGAAGCCGGCTTCGGGCGAAGCGCAGTTGACGGCTCCCAACCTCTTGGACATGGGATTGGGCACGGGGCAGATTCTGCCCGGTCCCGTAGCTACCAGCCGGCCGGAGCCCACTGAGACCGACCAAGTCCGCTGGCACGATCCCCAGGCCAGCATGATGCCGTCTCCGGGCTCGCTTATGCCGCCAGCGCGAATCTCACCCGCGGACGCCGTGAACTGGCAGCTTCCCCATTCCTGGGGCCACGTGAGACCTAGCTCTAGTCTCTGGTAACCGTCGAGATAATAGAAAACTGGTACGAAGTCGATCTCGCCAGTGCCCGGAAACACCGAATTGATCTGGCTACTCCTCGTGACCACGGGCACCTTGGGGGAACCTGAGGTATGCGGCATGATGTGGATGGCTACCTTGAGTCTGGAGTTGCCCGACGGCTTGCCACAGACTGCAGTTGACGACGAGGCGTAGGCCTCGACCGGCTCATCCGCCCGGAGACTGCTTACAGTCTCCGCGACTTCTCCCGGTGCGCCCTTGACCGTCGATGTCACCTTGACTGAATCGATGCGCCCCGGCTCGAGGTAACCAAGAGCCCAAGTGAGCTTGTGAGCCTCGCTATTGTAAACTGCGCCGCTTGGCTTGGACACCAGGTCTGCGATTCGGGGGAGCTCGCAAGTGAGAACCGCGCCGTGAACCGGAACCGTGTTTGGGTTGCCGTACTTCAGGGTGTGGATGATTCTTCCGCCCGGGCGCACGCAGGCGCCCCCAAGATCATTTGAGATCGCCAGCTGGAGAAGCTGCAGCTTCGGTGTGCAAACGATGGACCTTAGCGTGTCGGCACTCAGTGGCGTTCGGTCGCCCGCAAGTCTTGCAATCATCACCAACGTACTTTCCGCCGAGGCCTTGACGCGGAACACCGCCTCTCTGGAGCCTGTCTCAGACGGACCTATGGATGCGACTGACCAGACCAGATCACCGTTGCGGGCGTCGCGCCTCACACCGGGCGAAGCCGACACGAATTCGGAGTGCCTCGGGTCGGGCTCGACCACCAGCACAGCATTGCTGACGGTGGATTGGCTGCCGCCGTTGTCATAAGCGACCTTGACGGTCAAGCTATCTCCCGGGTTGGCACAACGGTCGCCAACCGAGCTTGTGATGGTAAGCTTCACCGGTTGGGTGGGGGACTCGCAAGCGTCGTCGCCAGAAATGCCGCCCACGCCAGCTGAGAAGGTCGCTGCTGGCCAATCATAGCCCCGCTGGCTGGGCTCGCCGCAGTTGACCACGCCTATCCAGTTGGTCTTGGGATCGGGCACAAGCGATACCTTGCCCGGTCCGGTGGCAAGGATCCAGCCGTACCCCGGCGAGATCGACCAATCACTGCGGCAATCGGGCCAAGCTGTGGCTATGGCATCGCCCGGATTGACAATTCCCCCGACTGTTAGGCCTTCGATGCAGGAGAAGTAAGCGCAGGTTCCCCACTCAGCGGGCCATGCCAGGCCAAACTCCACCACCAGGCATCCCTTGAGGTCGAAGAAGACCGGCACCACATCGATGTCGCCGGTCCCAGCGTAGGTTGTCCGGATGTCCGAGCAACTGGCGACAGTGGGCAAGGTCTTGCAGGTGACTCCATGAGGAATCACATGAACGGCGGCCTTGTGGTAATAGTTGGGCCCAGCCCAGCAGTGGGCGGCGCCGGTGAGCAGGATTGTCCCTACAGCTAGCGCGAAAAGCTTGCGATGCACGGTGCGATCCTCCGGTCAGATGGTCGTCGATCACGGCCCACGCCGCGCTTGCCAGCATAGCATACGTTGAACTCCTCGGGCCACCGAAACCTGTGAGCCCTGGCGTCACGCTCCCATTCACGGAGATGCTCCAGGTGGGGGGCTCGGCCACGGGGCCGGCAGTGTTGACAATCGAACCCTGTTGGCATAGCCTCTGCGCGTCAGATTGAGAGTCGGCTGAACTTGGCTGGCACCGACTACTGTGGTATAATCGATTCGAAGGAGGGATGGCGATGACAGTGCAAGATCGTCTATTCGTCCTGACAGCGAAAGGGGCTATAAGGGCTGGGGTAAGAGTCCTCCCGTTGGTCCCCAACGATCTCCTGCTGGGCCTGTCCCGCAAGAGTGTTGCCAAGGTGCCTTGGCACGAAGGGCAGGAGTTCCTGGAGCACCTCCTTGTACTCGGCAAACGCGCTCTTGTCGATGCCAGCCCTGCCGTTCGCAGCAAAGCCGCGATGAACTTCTTCTATAACTACCTGGTCGTGGGAGCCGTGAAGCGCAAAGCCTATATGCGCGAGAACGGCCACATGCCGCCC
>DATKKY010000266.1:0-5468 GCA_035542695.1 bacterium
GAGGGCATGGAAAGCGACCTCAGGCTCAAGCATCTGCTCTTCTACGATGAGGGGCCCGGCGCCACGGTCTCGGTGGAGCAGACCCAGAACACGCTGTCGCTCAAGATTGACGGCAAGGTGGATGCCTCCAACTCCACTGACATGATCAACCAGGAGATCCTGGCTCATCTGCCGCTCCTGATGCACCCCCAGGCTGAAACCGTGCTGGTGATCGGCCTGGGGAGCGGCGTCAGCCTGGGGTCGGCCGAGCAGCATCCGGTTCGGCACCTCGACTGCGTCGAGCTCCTGAAGAACGTGGTCGCTGCGGCGGACTGCTTCAAGAACGATACGCACGACTGTCTCCACGACCCCAGGGTCACCCTGGTGCTGGGCGATGGCCGAAACCATGTGCTGCTCTCCGACAAGAAGTATGACGTCATCATCTCCGAGCCGACTAACGTCTGGGTTTCGGGCGTGGGTGACCTCTTTACGGTCGAGTTCTTCCGGCTGGCCCGTCAGCGCCTCAAGCCCGGTGGGGTGATGTCGGCCTGGTTCTACACTTATCACATGGGCGACGCCGAGCTGAGGGCGGGCATCAAGGCTTTCACGACGATCTTCCCGCACACCACCATGTGGCTTTCCAACGAGTCCGACCTGGTGCTGGTGGGCACGCTTGAGCCCTCCAAGATTGATGAAGCTTTCCTTGCCCGGATGAACGACCCCAAGGTGGCAAGCGACTTAGCCCGGGTCGGCATCCACGAACCCGCCGATCTGCTCGGAGCGATGCTCCTCAACGAAGACCAGTTGGCCGAGTACGCCCGCCCCGCAAGGCTGCACACCGACGACAACATGCTGATGGAATTCAATTCGGGCCGCCGGCTCTTCCAGTCAACCCATGAAGTCCATCTGGCCAACATCGTCGAGCGGCTCCGGCCCAACTACTTCAAGTACCTTGACGCCGCAACCAACGATCGCGTGATGGTTCAAGCCCAGGCGAGGAAGCTTGCTATGGAAGGGAGCCTGACCCGGCTCAGGGGCAACACTCCTGAGGCGGTGCGCCTCTATGATGCCGCCTATGCCGCGGCGCCGCTTGATCCCTATGTGCTTTCCAAGTACGTCGAGGTGCACCTCCAGGTGGGCGATGCGCTGCTCGGGCAGCAGGATTTCGCTCGCGCGCGGGAGCACTACGAGAAGGTGGCCGCTGCCCCGGCCGGCCCCGACCTCTGGGTTGCCTACGACGGCATAGGCCTTGCCGATTACTACCAGAATGATTTCGCGGGGGCCCGCGATGCTTTCCAGACCGACATCACCCTCAATCCCAATAACTCCTCGGGCTTTGCCCGGCTGGGCGATGTCTTGATCGAGCTGGCCGACACCACGGGCGCCATCAAGGCTTACGAGCAGGCGGTGGAACTCGCGCCCTGGGACCTGGACACGGTCAATAGCCTCGCCTGGTATTATCTCGAGCGCGGCCTCAACCTGGAGCGCGCGCTTTCGCTAGCGCGTCAGGCAGCCCGCGATGGCAAACAAGCCAACTACTTCGATACGCTGGGCTGCATTTATCTCAAGCTCAGCAAGCTCGATGAAGCCGCTGGGGCTTTGGGCCGCGCCCTTAGACTGGAACCGCAGCGGACCGAGTCCATCTTTCATCTGGCCTTGGTGAGGCAGGCCGAAGGCCGCACGGGGGACATGCGGAAACTGCTGCAGCAGGTTGTGGCCCTCGACACTCACGGGGATTGGGGCGCCAAGGCGCGGGCGATGCTTGGGAGCTAGCTTGATGCATCTAAACAAGTGAGGAAGGGGAGTATGCTTCGAGGACGATGCGCGGAGAGAGGTGAAGCACCGAGGCTGGGCGATCGGTGGGTGCCAGGGTTCGCATTGGCTGTGGTGGCTGTGGTGCTGGCGGGGCCCGGCGAGGCTCGCTCCTCCGCCGCGCGCATCTTGGCCGAGAGCCCGACTGAAATCACTTTCACCGTAAGAACTCCATCCTATGAGCTTGATACCCTGAACACCGGCGGGCTTCGGTACACCGTGGTCCGGTCGGCAGGGCTCACGCCTTTCGCACGGGAAGGCGAGCCCAACCTGCCAGCGGTGCCGGTGCTGCTTGCAATTCCGCCCGGCAGCCGGCCCCGGCTGCTCGGCGTCGAGCGGCTCGGCGAGACCACCCGAAGCGGGGTCCGAGTGGCTCCTCTCGAAAGAGTGGTGGCCTCAGGTGAGGGCGCCGAGCGCCACGCGGACTACGTCTATGCCGAGCAGGATTCCATCTACGGCGCCGACCGGGCGTACCCTCGGAGGACGGCCTGGCTCTGTGACCGGGGCCGGCTGCGCCACCAGGACGTGGTGAGGGTGATGGTGGCTCCGTTCCGATATGAGCCCGTCCAGGGCCGGCTCACGGTTGCGCGCGAGGTCAGGGTGCGGGTCAGCTTCGAGAGCGGCCCGGGGGTACGCGAGGCGCTACCCGTGACCGAGGCCTGGGAGAGCATCTATCAAGACGCCATTTTGAACTATGACCAGGGCAAGGCCTGGCGGGTCGCACGGCCCGCACGGCTCGCGGCGCCTGTCGAGGCCGAGGACCGCATGCGGCTCACCATAGGCAAGACCGGCATCTACTCGGTGGCTTTCGATTCGCTGGCAGCGCTGGGTTTCCCGGCTGGCATTTCAATCAATGACCTTATGGTCTGGCGCGACATCTTCGCGACCGGAACCCCGGATACCATCACCTCGCCCGAGTGCGCCATTGAGGTGATCGATGCCGATGCCGATGGCGTCTTCTCATCCGGGGATGCTATCCAGTTCTTCGCGCGGGACTTCTACGACGAGTGCGGCCGGCAGGGCAACCAGGACCTTTACACCGACAAGAATGTTTACTGGCTTTCCTGGGGCGCGGGGGAGCATCGAAGAATCACCTCGCGTTCGGGCTGGCGGGAGGCCGCCTCTCCCGAGAAGCCAGCCGCCTTCCCGGATTTCATCCACGTCGAGCGGGATTCCGATTTCGTCAATTTCCCGCCGCAGCCGAGCGGCGATCTCGCGATCGACCCTTACGTGTGGACCAAGCAGCGGCGGATCACACCCTTCGACCTGCCGGGCGCCGATACCGCGGGGGCCGGGAGCCTGCTTGCCAACTTCGTCAACTACTACAACAGCGATGACGACTACCTCTTTAAGCCGCGCTCCACTACCATCTCGTTTTTCGTGACCGGCAGAAGCGGCATCGAGATGTCCGTGGGGGCTGTGACCGCGACCATGCCCAGCACTAAACTGGCTACCTTCGATCTGCCCGCGGGCCTCTTGGGCGAGACCGGCAACCGCTTCCGCTTCGAGAGCTCGCTGCCTTCCTCCAATTCCACGCCGGGCAATGTGCTGGACTGGTTCGAAATCGAATACCAGCGGAGATATATCGCCCTGGATGATGCGCTGATTTTCACCAACGGGAGCGCCACCGGCGAGATCGAGTATGAAGTCAGCGGTTTCTCGGCCTCCGATCTTGAGGTCTATGACATAAGCGATCCCACTACGCCCGTCGAGCTCGCTCTGGGAGCCGGCCAGATCGTCCAGGATGGCTCGACCTACAAGGTGGCCTTCCGGGACAGTGTGGCCGGAACGCGGACCTACATTGCGCTCTCGGCGGCTCGGGCTCTCCAGGCGGCGCGAAGCCAAATGGCCCTGAGGCCACCGGCGGCCAGAGATGTGATGGCTGATTACGTCGTGATCTGCCATCCCAATTTCACCTCGGACATCGAGAGCCTGCTGGCGGCCAAGCGCGCTCAGGGTCACACAGTGTTTGTGGCCACACCCGAGCAAGTCTATGACGACTTCGGCAACGGCATGAAGTCCGACGTCGCGATTCGCCGCTTCATCAAGCAGGCCTACCTGGGCGGCGATGCCCAATTCGTGCTCCTGGTGGGCGATGCCAACATCGACCACCGGGGAGTGATGCTCAACTTGCCTCTGCCCGGACCGCCTTACCCCAGCGATGTTGATTACGTGCCGACCCACTCGTTCGTGAGGCCCGACGGCGGGACTTACAACAAGGAGACGCGGCCGAGCGATAATTGGTTCGTGACCGTGGATTCCGACAGTGATCCCTATCCCGATCTTTACATTGGCCGGCTGCCGGTAGGAAGCTCCGCTGAGGCTCGGGGTGTGGTCGCCAAGATCCTGACCTTTGAGGCGGACACAAGCTCCGCCTCATGGAAGAAACGCCTGCTCCTGGTTTCGGACGATGAGTACAAGTTCGCCCGATCCGAAGCCGATCCCGACTGCTGGAGCGGCTCTGACACGGACTTCATGTGGTCCTCCGACAGCGTCGCCTATATTTCGCGGAATCTCGCGGTCGCCGCGCCGGACACCGTCAAGTTCTATCTGGCCACTTGCCTCAAGGACGACCAGCCCGACAAGCGTTGCGGTGCCGCCGGCTGCTGCACCAAGACGAGCACCACGCGCGCCTACACCCGTGCTCACTGCACGCCAGATCTGCTGGCCAGACTGGGCCAGGGAGCGGCCATAGTCAATTACCAGGGCCATTCCAACCGGTACGAGTTCACTCACGAGCAGCTCATCCGCGACGATCAGTCCTACACCGACATCCGCGGGCTGCGCAACGCGGACAGGCCTTTCGTCTTCATAGGTCTGGGCTGCTGGATGTCGGATTTCCAGCTGAGGACCGAGCGGATGCCTTTCATCCAGGAGTCGATCGGCGAGAAGTTCCTCTTGAATCCCGATGGAGCGGCATGCGCTTCCTTCTCAAGCGCGTGCTCGGAGTACATCGGCGTCAATGCCGATTTTGACATCGTCCTGGCTCGAACCCTGTTCGCTCACTTGGTCGGAGTCGATCCCCAGGGCAAGCTGATCCCCGCCAGGCTGCTCGTGGGCGAAGCGGTCACCAATGCGCTCGTCCGGTATGGTGCGGCGGACTATGCCTCGCGGTATTTGCTGTTCGGAGACCCGGCGATGGTGATTGACCTGGGGCCGCCGGCGTGGAGCGCCACGGTGGACGGCGAGCCGGTTGGCGAGGGGTATGTGTTTGAGGGGCAGACCTTCGACACGCTCCAAGTGGTCGGCCAGATCAAAGACGAAGAAGCCATCATGGACATCGGCTTGGCCACTGTAGCCGGCGGAGTCACGACTCCGCTGCCTCCCGGGGACTATTCGGTGGCAGCGCTTTCCGATACGGAACTGGCGCGCAGCCGGTCTTACAACGTCGCCTTGCGGCACGTGCCGGAGCTCGGTACGTACACCCTCAAGTTTACGGGCCGGGACTACTCCGGCAAGACGGGTAGCCTCGATATCAATTTCGACACAGGCTCGGCAGCCTTCTTCAAGGATGAGGCTAGTCTCGAGGAGGGCGGGATGCTGGTGCTGGGCCAGACACTCAAGGTGGTGCTCACCCGCCCGTTCTCTTTCACCGCGGGCGATGTGGATGCGAGGCTGGACGGGGTCGCTGCCAGTGACTTCCCGGGCTATGCGCTGGCCAGGCAGGACGCCGACGG
>DATKKY010000267.1:0-13242 GCA_035542695.1 bacterium
CGGGCAGTACCTACGTCGGACGCCTCACCTTCATTGACAATGCCGTGGACGAGCAGACTGGGACGATTCTGCTCAAAGCCACCTTCCCAAACGAGGACCAGGCTCTCTGGCCGGGGCAGTTCGTTCAGATCGATCTGGTGCTCAAGACTCTGCCGAATGCCACGGTCATTCCCGCTGCAGCTCTCCAGGCATCGCAACAGGGCGAGATTGTTTACGTGATCAAGCCTGACGGCACGGTCGAACAACGGGTCGTGACCCAGGGGCCGAAACTCGACGACAAGGTCGTGGTCCTCAATGGGGTCGAGCCGGGTGAGAAGGTGGTGACCGATGGTCAGTTTCGGCTGATACCAGGCGCCAAGGTCGCCATCAAGACGGGGCTCGCCCCTACGGGGGCTGTCGGACCCGGCGGACCCGGCGCGTCTGGTGCGGCGGGAGCCTCTGGGAGCCCGGGTGGGTCCGGGCAGGCCCGTGGTGGTCACCAGGGTGCGGGCTCGGCCGGAGGGGCTACCGGACGATGAACCTGTCCGAGATCTTCATCCGACGCCCAGTGATGACGACCCTTGTCATGCTGGGCATTCTGCTTTTTGGGTTGATTGCTTACAAGGTGCTCCCGGTGAGCGATCTGCCCAATGTTGACTTCCCAACCATTATGGTAGGCGCATCCTTACCGGGCGCCACGCCTGAGACCATGGCTGCCACCGTCGCCACCCCGCTCGAGAAGCAATTCTCAACGATTGCTGGTGTGACGTCGATGAGCTCCGCGAACCGGATGGGCTCCAGCCAGGTCACGCTGCAGTTTGATCTCAGTCGCAACATCGACGCAGCGGCCCAGGATGTTCAATCGGCGATTGCCAGAACTCTGCGCCAGCTGCCTCCCGGGATGCCTTCTCCGCCTTCCTATCGGAAAGTGAACCCGGCCGACCAGCCGATTCTTTTCATAGCGCTGACCTCGCCGACCCTGCCCCTTTATGACCTGGACCAGTATGCGGAAGGTATGCTAGCCCAGCAGATCTCAATGGTAAGCGGCGTTGCGCAGGTCCAGGTCTTTGGCTCCCAGGCCTACGCAGTCCGGATCCAGCTCGACCCCAACGCGTTGGCCAGTCGGGGTATCGGCATCGACGAGGTCGGAGCTGCCATCGCGAACGCCAACGTCAACATGCCGACCGGGACCCTGGACGGTATTAACAAGTCCTACACGATTCAGGCAAGCGGCGGGCTGATGAACGCTGATGCATACAAGGGGATAATCGTGGCTTACCGGAACGGACACCCGGTGCGGCTAGATGAGCTCGGAGATGTACTGGACAGTGTGCAGAATGACAAGAGCGCTGCCTGGTTCATCGACAAGCGCGGCATGATTCTTGCCGTTCAACGCCAGCCGGGGACCAACACGGTCGCAGTCACAAATGCTGTCAAGGCCATCCTGCCGAGCTTCCGCGACAAGCTGCCGGCGTCGGTAGATATGCAGGTGCTCTTCGACCGCTCTGAGTCCATCAAGGCCTCGGTGCTGGATGTCAAGACCACGCTCTTCATCGCTCTGGTGCTGGTGGTGTTGGTCATCTTTCTTTTCTTGAGAAACTTCTCAGCGACGGTGATTCCGTCGCTTGCTCTGCCGATGTCGCTGATCGGGACCTTCGCGGTGATGTGGCGCCTGGGTTACACGCTGGACAACCTGTCGCTGATGGCGCTCACGCTTTCGATAGGCTTCGTTGTGGATGACGCGATCGTGATGCTGGAGAACGTGGTCCGGCACATGGAGATGGGCGAGAAGCCGCTCGCGGCGGCTTTCAGCGGTTCTCAGGAAATCAGCTTCACGATTCTTTCGATGACTCTCGCGCTGGTGGCGGTCTTCATACCCGTGATGTTCATGGGCGGGATCATCGGCAGGCTGTTTCGCGAATTCGCCGTCACCATAACGGCCGCAATCCTGATATCGGGGCTGGTATCGCTCAGCCTTACGCCCATGCTGGCGAGTCGGTTTCTAAGGCCGTCGCGAGAAGCGCATCATGGCCGATTCTATGCGGTGACGGAGCAAGCGTTCAAGCGAATGCTGGGCACATACGAGCGTGGACTTAAGTGGTCGCTTGGCCATATGCGCGTGACTCTCGGTTACTCGATCGTAATCCTCGGCTTGACTATGCTGCTGTTCATGAAGATTCCGAAAGGCTTCTTCCCGAGCCAGGACACCGGCCGCATCAGCGGCTCCACGCTGGCGCAGGAAGGTATCTCCTATGAGGCCATGGAGCGGCATCAGCAGGCGGCCATGGCTGTGGTCGCCAAGGACCCCAACGTGGACGCCTTCATGTCGAGCATCGGAGGGTCCACGCCGAACCAGGGAAACATCCTGATTCGGCTCACGCCGCGGTCCAAGCGCAAACTCAATCCGGATCAGGTGATTCAGGAATTGCGCGTTAAGCTCGCGCAAATTCCCGGACTCACCGTGTTCTTCCAGAACCCGCCCCCAATCTCGTTTGGCTCGTTCCAGTCCCGAAGCCAGTACCAGTACACCTTGCAGGGAACGGACTCTGATCAGCTTTACCGGGTGGCCCAGCAAATGACTGGCCGGATAGGCCAGCTTAAAGGGTTCCAGGATGTCACCAGCGACCTCCTGATCCGTAATCCCGAGGTCGATATAGAGATCGACCGTGACAAAGCCTCAGCCTTGGGCCTCACGGCCGACCAGATCGAGTCGGCGCTGGCATCTGCCTATTCCTCCGGGCAGGTCTCAACCATCTATGCGCCCAACGATGAGTATTGGGTGATCCTCGAGCTCCAGCCACGGTACCAGATGGAGCCGGTCAATTTGTCAGCCCTGTACGTTCGCTCTTCGAGCGGCAATCTGGTCCCTCTGGCGGCCGTTACGGACATCACCCAGGGCATCGGGCCGGCCTCTATCAATCACCTGGGGCAGCTGCCTGCGGTTACCATCTCCTTCAATCTGGCGCCCGGCGTAGCCCTCGGCACCGCGGTCAATGATATCAACCAGCTCGCGCGGCAGATGCTGCCAGTGGGTATGACCGGCAGTTTCCAGGGCACGGCGCAGGCATTCCAGTCCTCGCTGCGTGGGCTCGGCATCCTCTTGATCGCGGCGGTCTTGGTGATCTACTTGGTGCTCGGCGTGCTGTACGAGAGTTTCATTCATCCGATCACCATCCTCTCGGCCCTGCCGTTTGCTGGGTTCGGCGCGCTGGTCACGCTGTTCCTGTTCAGAATGCAGCTCAGCATATATGCGTTTGTGGGCGTGATCATGCTGGTGGGCCTTGTCAAGAAGAATGGGATCATGATGATCGATTTTGCCCTGGACGCCCAGCGCAACGAGGGCAAATCGCCGCATGACGCCATATACCAAGCCTGCGTTATCCGTTTCAGGCCGATCATGATGACCACCATGTCGGCTCTGATGGGGACTCTGCCAATCGCCATCGGTTTCGGGGCGGGCTCCGAGGCACGGCGGCCGCTTGGCCTGGCTGTCCTGGGTGGGCTGGTCTTCTCGCAGTTCTTGACTCTGTTTGTGACCCCGGTTTTCTACCTCTACCTCGATAGGGTGCCGCATTGGCTCCGGCACCTGCCCGGCAGGCTCAGCCTCAGGCGTGCCAGTGCCCTTACAGGCTCCAAATGAGCACGGGTCTGGCCGGATCGCGTCCCTCTGAAGAAGTCGCTTTGGCTCCCTGATCCCGGGCAGCTCCCCGTCCTTTTTGCCTCACGCAGAGTCCTGTAGCAGCCGATATTCCATTCGGTTGGCCCGTATTGGGACAAGTCTGTGTCTGAGTCTGGCTTGAGTCCGGACTGAGAGACGTGGAATCGTATCCGATGCTGATCGAAATGCTGTGCATTCCCGCCGAAGGGAGCAGGTATGCCTGAGAGAAGGTTCTCGGATGAGATCGTCAACAGCCTCCCCGGTGTGTTCTATCTATACAATGAAGACGGGCGGCTTCAGCGCTGGAACAAGAGGCATGAGGAAGTCACGGGCTACCCGGCGGAAGAGCTGCAGGGCAAGTCCGTATTGGATTTCTTCGAGGGGCACGACCGCGAGGTGATCGCCCGGGGCGTGGAGAGGGTGTTCACGGAGGGAAAGGCCGACGCCGAGGCCATGCTTGTCACCAAGGGCGGGGCGCGGATTCCCTACTACTTCACGGGAGTAGTCACAATTCTCGAGGGTAAGCCTCACTTCCTCGGGCTTGGCCTCGACATAACGAGTCTCAAGCAAGCCGAGCAGGCTCTGAGGAAAAGTGAAGCCCGATTCAAGGATCTGGCCGAGCTGCTGCCCGAAGTTGTTTTCGAGTGCGACCTTGATGGTACGGTTACCTATGCAAACCAAATCGCGTTCGAGAAGTTTGGGTATTCGCGGGAAGAACTAGAACGAGGAATCCATGCCTGGGAAATGCTCGCTCCCGCAGACCGCAATAGGGCGCAGACCGATCTCAGTCAGCTCTTGACCACCGGCAAGCAAGTCCGTAGCGAATTCACCGCGATCAGGAAGGATGGTTCGACTTTCCCCATCATGACCTATTCCTCCCCCATTTTGCTGGAAGGCCAGATAGTGGGAGTGCGCGGTGTGCTGGTGGATATCACCGAGCGAGTGGAAATGGAGACTCGGCTGAACCGTCGTGCCGGAAGGATCATCCGGCTTCACAGGTGCCTCCTGAGGCTTTCCCGGCTTGACCTGCCAGATGCAGATCAGCAGATACGCGAGATACTCGAATCCGATGCTCAAGCGATGCGTGTGGAACGCGTCAGTTTCTGGATATTCAACGATCCCGGTACCGAGATCGCTTGCGAAGATCTCTACACGCTGACCACCAACTCCCACGAAGAGGGAGGGACGCTCAGGGCCAAGGACTACCCACGCTACTTTGCGTCCCTGAGAGAAAGCCGAGCAATCGCTGCTGACAATGCCTGTGATGACCCTCGAACTGCGGAGTTTAGCGAAACCTACCTTAAGCCCCAAGGGATCACCTCTATGCTGGATGCCCCGGTCTGGCTCCACGGCAAGCTGGCGGGCGTGGTGTGCCACGAGCATGTAGGGCCCGCGCGCACCTGGCTGCCGGAAGAGCAGGATTTCGTCGGATCCATTGCAGACATGGTGTCTCTGACTCTCGAAGCTGCAGAGCGTGCTCGTGCCGAAGAAGCACTCCAGCGATCTGAGAAGCAATTCCGTGACCTGGTGGAGAACATACCGATTGGAATCTACCGGAGCACTCCCGAGGGCCGGATGATGATGGCCAACTCGACGATGGTGACAATGCTAGGCTACGAGTCGTTTGAGGACTTGGCGGCGCGCAACCTGGAGAGCGAGTGCGAGACGCACCAATACGCCCGGCAGGATTACCGGGCGCGGATAGAACGGGACGGCCGGCTGGTCGGCAGCGAATCGGTCTGGCGCAGGAGCGACGGATCGCTGATCAACATGCGCGAGAATGCCCGTGCGGTGTTCGACGAGACCGGCAGGGCTCTCTACTACGAGGGATCTATTGAGGACATCACTGAGCGGAAGCGGGCTGAGGAGGCCCTTCGCCGGGAGGCAGACTTCCGGCGGGCAACCATTGAGCGAGTCGCAGAGGGTCTGTGCGTATGCCACGCAATAGCTGAGTTCCCGTATATCCGCTTCACCCTGTGGAACGAACGTATGACGGCGATCACGGGGTACACCATGGAAGAGATCAACGCTAAAGGCTGGTACCAGAGTGTCTATCCTGATCCTGAGCTCCGCGCACGGGCGGTAGAACGGATGGAGCGGATGCGTCTGGGCGACGACCTCATGGGAGAAGAGTGGGAGATCACGCGCGCCGACGGCGCCAAGCGGATCCTCTGCATATCAACTTCCTTGCTCAAGAGCGGTGACGACCAGGGCCATGTGCTGGCGCTGATGCAGGACGTGACCGAACGGAACCGCGCTGAGCAGGAGCTCAGGAAGTATCAAGAGCATCTCGAGGACATCGTGGAGGGAAGGACGGCCGAGCTGGAACGCACCAACCAACAGCTTCAGCAAGAGATAGCCGAGCGGACCAAGCTGGAGGAGGATCTGATCAAGGCCCGGGAAGCGGCTGAGGCAGCCAATCGGGCGAAGAGCACCTTCCTGGCCAACGTGAGCCACGGCATCCGTACTCCTATGAATGCGATTCTGGGCTATGCGCAGATCCTCGAGCGGGATGCTTCCCTGGGGCAAATGCAGCGCGATTACGTGGACGTAATCGACCGGAGTGGTGAGCATCTCCTGGGCCTGATCAATGATGTTCTGGAGATGTCCAAGATTGAGGCAGGCCACACCAAATTCAACCCGCAGGAATTCGACTTCTACGCCTTAGTGGATGATATTGGGGCGATGTTCCATGCGAAGGCTATTCAGAAGAAGCTCGCCTTGGAGGTGACCCGGGAGGGACCGGTCCCGCGCTTCCTCTATGCAGACAGCGGGAAAATCCGAGAAGTGTTGATAAACCTGCTGGGCAACGCTGTGAAGTTCACCGAAGAAGGCGAAATCACCGTCACGATAAGTTCGCTCGCAGAGCCGGGGCAGGACCGCGAGCATACGATTGTGATCGAGGTGAAGGATACTGGGGAGGGGATTGCGCCGGATGAGATCGACCGGGCTTTCCAGCCATTCGAGCAGACCCGCTCAGGACGTTACCAGCTGGGTGGCACGGGGTTGGGGCTGCCTATCAGTCGGGAGTATGCGCGCATGATGGGCGGTGACCTGGTGGTCGAGACTTCGGTGGGCAGGGGGAGCATCTTCCGCTTCACGTTCCGGGCGCGGGCTGCCGAAGGCGGCGATGCGGCTCAGGCCAAGGAGCCCGGCCTACAGGTAACGGGTCTCGCTGCGGGCTCGCCCAAAGTGCTAGTAGTGGATGATGACGAGGCAAGCCGCGAATCCCTCGCGCTGCATCTGTCATTGGTCGGCTTCACGGTGCGCCAGGCTGCAAACGGCACCGAGGCCCTTGCAGCTTTCGAAGAGTGGCACCCCGCTGTGATCTTGATGGATCTCTGGATGCCGGAAATGGATGGCCTGGAGGCGACCCGCAGAATCAAGTCTTCGCCTGAAGGAACGGCGACACCGATCTTGACGGTCACGGCCAGTGTACTCGAAAAGAGCGAGCAGGAGGCACTGGCAGCCGGGTCGGACGGGTTCATCCGGAAGCCCTTCAAAAGAAACGAAGTCTTGGGCCAGCTGAAACGGGTCCTCGGCATCGAATACGTCTATGAGGATAAGTCAGCCCGAACGGGGGCTCCCGCGCGGCGGCCGGAGACGGGCGCTTTCACTCCGGACTTGGCCCGGGAGCTCACCGAAGCGACCGAGTGCGGCGACGGAGCGGCCATCAGAAGCTTGATTGAAGAGCATCGCAACGAGCTAGGAGCGGAACTGGCAGCCGAGCTGACCGATCTGGCCAATCACTATGAGTACGGCAGGATCGTCGAGCTTCTGGCGAGCCGGCAGGCGTGCGGGGGATAGCCCGATGATTACGCACATGCCGCGCATAATGGTTGTCGATGACACGCCTCACAATCTGAGGCTCCTTGAGAACCTGCTGGTGGAACGCGGCTACCGGGTCTTCGCCTTGCCGAACGGAGAGATGGCGCTCAGGGCGGCGGCCAAGAACCCGCCCGATCTGGTGCTGCTGGATGTGGACATGCCTGGGCTCAACGGCTACGAGGTGTGCCAGAGGTTCAAGGCCGATCGGAAGCTGGCCGAAGTCCCGATCATCTTCATCAGTGCGCTCGCGGAGACCGAGGACAAGGTACGGGCCTTTGAAGTCGGCGGCGTTGACTATGTCACCAAGCCGATCAAGTTGGACGAGGTCGCCGCGCGAGTGGCGACCCACCTCAAGATCCGGGCGCTCCAGGCGAATTTGGAAGAGCACAACCGGCATCTTCAGGACATTGTTGACGCCCAGGTGAGGAAGATATCGGAGTCGCAGATGGCGACCATTTTCGCTCTGGCGAAGTTGGCCGAAAACCGCGACACCGACACCGGAGAGCATCTAGAGCGCGTGCAGGAATACTGCCGGGTACTGGGGTCTGGGTTGCAGCAGTCATCTCACTATGCGGCGATGGTTTCCGACGAGTTCATATCCAACATCTGCCAGGCCAGCCCGCTTCACGACATAGGCAAAGTCGCGATCCCGGACCACGTCTTGCTCAAACCTGGGAAGCTGAACCGCGAGGAATTCGAAGTGATGAAAGCCCACACCGCGATCGGAGCCCAAACACTCATGGCGGTTCTGGCCCGGTATCCCGAGAACGATTTTGTGCAGATGGGCATAGAGATAGCCAGGTCTCATCACGAACGGTGGGACGGCGGGGGCTACCCGGAAGGTCTCGCCGGCACTGACATCCCTCTTTCTGCGCGCCTGATGGCCGTTGTGGACGTTTATGATGCCTTCAGGTCTGATCGCTGCTACCGAAACGGCCTGTCCCATGAGGCCACTCGCAAGATAATTCTCGAAGGCAGGGGAACCCAGTTCGATCCCGTGATCACCGACAAATTCCTGGAGCTCGAGGAAGCGTTTCGAGAGATCTTCGCAAGGACATCCCGGAGGCAGCTGGCTCTCGCCGAGTCGCGCTGAGGAGGCCGGGCAATGACGTTGTACAACCCAGGGGGCTTTCAGTGGCTGAAGTAATGTCATTGGCCGCCATCGGAGCGGCTGTCGCCCTGATCGTAGTGCTCGGGCTCAGGTACGGAAGGCCGAAACCGACGCGAGCCCGGTCGCGTACGGGCTCCCGGGGAGCCAAGCTCGGAGCGACCCAGCCGGTAAGTGATCCAGCGGCACCGAGAAACGCTGGCGCCAGTCAGGCTCAAGCTTGGCAGCGGCAGGCACCCGCCGTAGTGACTGGCAGCAAGACCCAGCAACACGACCGCGCGGTGGCTGGCATGGATCTCGGGAGACTCGAACCGCCGCCGGACGGCAGGAGCCTCTTGGAGATCCGGCAAGACGGCTTCGGCGCGAGCGGAGATATCCTGAAGAGTGCCGAGGCGGTTTCTCAACTCGTGTGCCGCCGGGCAGTGATCCTCAAGGCTATGTCCAGCTTGAGCCAGGAGCCCCGCGAGATGACCAAGCTGGTGGTCGCCGATCCGACGCTCGCCGGGCAAGTACTGAAGACGGTCAACTCGGCCTTCTATGGGCTCAGTTACCCGGTTGCCTCGGTATTCCGGGCGGTGCTCTTGCTGGGCCATCTGGAGGTCAGGAACATCATATGGCGCTCCTGCCTAGGCGAAGGCCTGGGGCCGGATCAGGGCCCGACCAGCGAGGCTCTCGATGCCTTGTGGCAGCACTCATTCGCCGCATCCCGGGCAGCCTATGCGCTGGCCAAGTCGCTCAGTCTGCCGGCGCCCGACGACGTTTCCACCGCAGCGTTGCTCCACGATATCGGCAAGGTCTTTTGCCTGAAGAGCAAGCCTTTCCTGGGGATGGCCCTTTACAGCAACGTGGCCTTCAGTAGTCTTGCGAAGCTCAGACAGGAGCTAGCCGAGCTCGAGAGCACTCACGCCTCGCTGGGAGGGGAGATCGCGCGGGTTTGGGGCTTGCCGGACGAGAGCCGGTTTGCGATCGGGCTTCACCATATGCCCAGCTACGTGGATCCTCAGGAGATTGAGGGCGACCCGCGTGTGGTGGGAGCAGTCTATCTCGCAGACGTTCTCTGCCACTCTATCTCCAAGCCGGCGTCCGAAGGCGCCGACTTTCCGATCTACCTGCCGCGGCAGGCTTGGTTCAAGGCATTGAGAATCCGCGAGGGGATCGGCGAGATCTGCACCGAGAATGTCATCCAGGCGCTGGCGCGTCCCAATCCCTCAAAAGACGTGGCCGCGGCTGACCTCGCGCCGGTCTTTCCGGGTCAGGAGCGCTCGGAGTAGAGGAAGCGCGCGTCAATGGCCGAGGCGCCTTTTCCTGCCTCATAAACCACGAACGGGTTCACATCGATCTCCGAGAAACACGGGAAGTCAATTGCCAGCTGCGACAGCCGCTGGAGCGATTCGGTGATGGTGGCAACGTCAGCCGGACCACGGCCTCGGAAGCCTCCGAGCATCCTGTAGCCCTTGATTTCGGTCACCATGTGCTCGGCTGAGAGTTCGCGGATGGGGCATATGCGGAAGGAAACGTCCTTGAAGACCTCCACGTAGATCCCGCCGATGCCGAACATGATCAGAGGCCCGAACTGTGGATCGCGCTTGATGCCTATGATGGTCTCGACTCCGGAGGGCGCCATCGGCTGGACCAGCACGCCTTCTATCCTGGCCTCCGGCTTGGCGGCTTTGACCCGTCCCACGAGTTCGGCGAACTTGGTCCTCAGCTCCTGCTCGTTCTCAATGCCGACCACCACGCCGCCTACTTCGGTTTTGTGCAGAATGTCCTGGGAGACAATCTTGAGCACAGCCGGGTATCCGCTCCCGGCAGCCAGCTCGGCAGCGTGGTCAGCGTCACTGGCAAGCCCGAAGCGGAGGGTGGGCAGGCCATATGCCGATAGGATCCGATATCCTTCGGGCTCGAGAATTGCCACCGGTTTCCGGGCCTTGGCCTTGGCGATCACCTCGCTGACTTCGGCCTTGTTGACGTCATCGAAGACCTTGACCGCAGTGATGGGCTTCTTCATCCATTCGTTGAAGTCGCTCATCATGGCAAGCGTCTTGGCTGCGACCTCCGGGAAAGGATAGTAGGGGATCTTCTCCTTCCACAAGGTCTGAATCACTTCCTTGGTGTTCTGAAGCGAGAGCAAACATCCCATGATGGGCTTACCGTACTTAGGGCCTATCTCGGCGACCCGGCGCGCTATGGCGACCGTCTCCGCCATTAGGGTCGGCGTCCATATCGTAATAATGCCGTCAATTGTGTCTTCCTCGAGTACAACCTTGAGCGCATCGGCGTATCGCTTCTCGTCGGCGTCTCCGATCACGTCCACCGGATTGGCGACGCTCGCGGTGGCGGGCAGGATCTTCTTGAACTTAGCCTTTGCCGCATCCGACAGCTGCGCCACCTGCAGACCATTATGGATGATGGAGTCGGTCGCCATGATGCCTATGCCGCCGGCGTTGGTGATGATTCCGATTCGGCGTCCCTTCGGAATAGGCTGCCCTGAAAAAGCTTTGGCATACTCGAAAAGCTCGTTGACCGTGTCGGCCCGGATGATTCCACACTGATGGAAGAAGGCATCGTAGGCCTCGTCGGATCCTGCCAGGGCCCCAGTGTGGGAGGAGGCAGCCTTGGCGCCCTCAGCGGTCCGCCCCGCCTTGATGGCCAGGATGGGCTTGCCAACCCGCTCGGTGATCGTCCTTGCGTTCTCAAGGAACTTCGCTGGCTCGACCAGATCCTCGATGTACAAGAGAATCACCCGGGTCAGCTGATCGTCCTTGAGATACTCGAGCAGGTCATTCTCGTTGAGGTCAGCCTTGTTGCCGATCGACGCGAACTTCGAAAGCCCGATACCCTCAGCCTCCGCATATTCCAACGCGGTGAGGCCGACTGCCCCGCTCTGGCTTATAAAGGCGACGTTGCCGGCGGGAGGCATCGCCCGGCCGAAGGTGGCATTGAATCTCACGCCCTGGTCGGTGTTGATCACACCGAAGCAGTTGGGGCCGATCAGGGGAATGTTGTAGTTCCGAGCCAGCTCCTTCACCCGGTTCTCCAAGAGCTTGCCCTGCTCACCGATCTCCTTGAATCCGGCTGTAATGATAACGGCCGACTTGACACCCTTATTGCCGCACTCCTGGATCACCTCGGGCACCAGCGGAGCCGGAACGATGATCACCGCAAGATCGACCTCGTCGGGGATATGAATCAGCGAAGGGTAGGCCTTGACACCCATCACGCTAGGCGCCCTGAGATTGACGGGATAGACAACGCCGGTGTAGCCGTTAAGGAGTATGTTGGCGAAGGTCACATGCCCAACGCTGCCTGGGGTATTGGATGCCCCGACCACGGCGACCGAACGCGGGTAGAAGATGTATTCGATATTCTGTCTCATGGCTCCCCTCGAACCTTACGCAGACGTCGCCCGCAGCTGCTAAGGGGTCTCTTCGGTGAAATCCATCTGCAGAGTATAGACACTGTCGTCCCATTTCGCCTTGACCGGGCAGCCCATCTTGTAACAGAGCCGGTAGGCCCGGACGTTGGTGTCAAGGACGTAACCGATGAAGCCTTTGATCCCCTTCATCTTCGCGACCCGGATCAGATAGCCGAAGAGAACAGAACCGTATCCCTTGTTCTGATACTCGTCGGCCATGGAGATAGCGTACTCGGCATAGTTGGTCGCCTTGTCCACGCTGTATCCGGCGACGCCGATCACCTTCTCTTCTCCGGCCTTCTTGAGGATCGCCAGGATCGCCATTTCACTCTCGTAGTCTATGTTGACAAAGTGCTTGAGCCGCTCGTGCGGCATCGCCGTGAGGTAAGAGAAATAGCGGTAGTAGACGGTCTCCTTGGAGAACGAATAGAAGAGATCACGCATGTTCGGCTCGTCGGTCGGCTTGATGGGACGGAAGAAGATCTTGGTCCCGTCCTTTGCCTCATCCCAGCCCTCAAGATCCTCGGGATACCTGGACTGGATCAGACCGACCTCGGGCTGGTCGCGGTAAACGTAGTTCAGCTCCTTCGCCTTGTTCAAGAGCTCGGCCCGGAACTTGGGATGGGCAATAGAGATCAAGGCCAGCGCTCGTTCTCGGATGTTCTTGCCGTAGAGATTCGCCCCGCCCCATTCGGTCACGACATAGTGAACGTCGCCGCGGGTTGTGACCACGCCCGCGCCTTCGGAGAGATGGGGAACTATCCTCGATATGGTGTCATTGCTTCTGGTAGAAGCGAGGACGATGATGGGCTTGCCGTCCTTGGCCCGGGCAGCGCCCCGGATGAAGTCCAGCTGGCCCCCGATTCCCGAATAGAACTGGTACCCCCGGGAGTCGGCACAGACCTGGCCCGTGAGATCCACCTCCAGAGCTGAATTGATCGCGACCATCTTGTCGTTCTGGGCGATCACGAAGGGGTCGTTGGTGTAGTCCACAGGGTGAAACTCGAAGAAGGGGTTGTTGTTGAGATAGTCGTAGAGCTTCTTGGTGCCCATAACGAAGGAGCAGATCACCTTGCCGCGATGCAAGCTCTTCTTGGCATTGGTGATCACGCCGAGTTCGATCAGGTCGATCAGGCCGTCGGAGAAGACCTCGGTGTGGACGCCCAGGTCCTTCTTGGTCTTGAGGAATTCGAGGATTGCGTTGGGGACGCCGCCATAGCCGACCTGTATCGTGGATCCGTCCTCTATAAGATC
>DATKKY010000268.1:0-6242 GCA_035542695.1 bacterium
CGATCGGCGGCCATATGGCCCAGCTGGACGAGACCTTCCCTACGCTGGATTGCTCGCAGTGCATTCTGACCCCCAAGATGGTGGACCTGGCCCAGCATCCTCGTGCCAAGATCTACACCTATGCTGAGATCGAAGATGTGAAAGGCTTCGTCGGCAACTTCCGGGTCACGATAAAGCAGAAGGCCAAGACCATTGATCACACGAAATGCACAGGTTGTGGCTTGTGCATTGAGAAGTGCCCCACGACTGTGCCTAACGAATTCGATTGCGGTCTGGCGATGCGAAAGGCAGTGTACGTGCCGTTTCCGCAGGCCGTGCCGGCCAAACCGGTGATCGATCGCGCCTCCTGCCTATGGTTCACCAAGGGTCGGTGCAAAGTATGCGAGAAGTTCTGCCCCGCCGGCGCTGTCAACTTCGCCGATGGCGACCGGCTGGTGGAGGAGACCGTTGGCGCAATTGTGGTGGCGACGGGGTACGATCTTATTGATCGCGGGCTCTACGGAGAATATGGCTATGGCAAGGTCCGCGACTGCATAGACGGATTGCAGTTCGAGCGGATGCTGTCGGCGTCGGGCCCGACCGGGGGCAAGCTGGTGAAACCCACCACTGGGGAGACGCCCAAAACCGTGGTCTTTGTCCAGTGCGTCGGCTCTCGAGACGATTCCAAAGGCCTGCCCTATTGCTCGCGCATTTGCTGCATGTACGCAGCCAAGCACGCGATGCTCTTCAAACACAAGGTCAAGGATGGACGGGCGTATATCTTCTACATCGACATCCGCGCGGCCGGGAAAGGCTACGAGGAGTTTGTCAAACGAGCCGTGGATGAGGATCGGGTGGTGTACCTGAGGGGCCGGGTCTCCCGGATTTACGAGAAGAACGGCTGGGTGATCGTCAAGGGCGCCGATACTCTCTCGGGCCAGCAGGTGGAGATAAAGGCCGACCTAGTGGTGCTGGCCACGGCGGCCACGGGTTCCAAGGGAGTCAAGGACCTGGCCAGCAAGCTGAGGATTGGCCTCGACCAGTACGGTTTTCTGACTGAAGCGCACCCCAAGCTTCGGCCTGTCGAGACCAACACGCCTGGCGTGTTCCTGGCTGGTACCTGTCAGGCCCCCAAGGACATACCCGACACGGTTTCCCAGGCCAGTGCAGCAGCCAGCAAGGTGCTGGGGCTCCTGTCATCCAGCGAGCTGGTGCGCGAGCCGCTGGTTGCCAGTGTGGATGAAGCCGTCTGCATCGGCTGCTTCGCGTGTGAGAGCACCTGTCCCTACGGCGCGGTCGAACATGGGCAGCGCAAGGACGTCGAGACCGGCTTGGAAGTCGAGGTGGCCAAAGTGAACCCGGGCGTCTGCGAAGGCTGCGGCGCCTGCATCCCGGTCTGCCGGCCCAAGGCCATGGATCTCAGGGGTTTCAGCGAAGAGCAGATTTACAGTGAAATCAATGCGTTATCAGGCAGACTTAATATAAAGCAGTAAGGTGGGGAGATGGCCACGACGCGCCCTCGGATTGTAGCGTTCTTGTGTAACTGGTGCTCCTACGCAGGAGCTGACCTGGCTGGGACCACGCGCCTCAAGCACAAAGCGGATGTGAGGGTGGTGCGGGTTCCCTGCTCGGGAAGGGTGGACCCGGCCTTCATCCTTAGGGCCTTTGAGGCCGGGGCTGATGCCGTGCTAGTGGGCGGCTGCCACCCCGGGGATTGCCATTACGTCCGGGGCAATCTCAATGCGAGGAGGCGTTTTCTTATTCTCAGACACCTGCTCGCTTACCTGGGGATTGAGGAAGAGCGCTTTCAGGTAGCCTGGTGTTCGGCTGCCGAGGGTGCCAAGTGGGCCGAGCTGGTGAACGAGATCTGCGATACAGCCAGGAAGCTTGGGCCCCTCAAGGGCTTCAAGAGCCTAGGGGCGGAGCTTGCGACGCCCGATAAGGAGATCACCCTTAGTGGCGAATGAAGCGGAAGCCCAGCTGAGAGAGAAAGCCAAGGACTTGCTGGCCAAGGGCAAGGTGAAGCTGATTCTTGGCTACGGCGAGCGGGCCGGTGGCGGGGTCCGTCCGGTATTTGTGAAGCTTCCGGATGATGTTGACCGCCTGGTCTGGAACGACCAGTGCACCCCCAATCTCGCGAGCTTCCTCACGCGTGAGCCTTGCTTGGGGATTGTGCGTAGTGGTGGGAGAGTGGGCATCGTCGCCAAGGGCTGTGATGCGCGGGCGATAGTTGGCCTCGTCCAGGAGAAACAGGCAAAGCGCGAGGCTGTTCATGTGATAGGAATGGTGTGCAATGGTGTAGCCGACGATGCTCCTCCTGCGCTGGGCGCGGAGGCTCGTGGTGCTGCCGGCGCTGGTCGGCTGCCTTCCAAGTGCTTCGAGTGCGAGTGGCATACGCCGCCCATCTATGATGACCTCGTGGGCGACAAGGCTGCGGTCAAGCCGGCCGTGGGGGATGCTCTGGCCGATGAGAAGCGCCTGGCCAGCATGTCCAATGAGGAGCGCTGGCAGTTTTGGACCGACTTGTTCTCAAGATGCATCAAGTGCTACGCGTGCCGCCAGGCTTGCCCGCTGTGCTACTGCAAGGAGTGCATCACCGAGAAATCGCGGCCGCAGTGGATCGCCAAGTCATCCACCGCCAGAGGCAACCTGGCCTATCATTTCATACGCGCGATGCATCTGGCAGGCAGGTGCATCGGGTGCGAGGAATGCCGCCGGGCGTGCCCCATGGGGATCCCCGTAGACCTCTTGAGCCGTTTCCTGACCCGGAGGGTGGGAGAGGCCTTTGGCTACAAGCCTGGACGTGACCCGGCTGAGGCACCCTTCTTTGTGACCTCAGGGGAGAACGATCCCGACGACTTCATAAGGTAGAAGCGATGATTGACAAGCACGACATGGTGAAGACGATCGAGGCTGCCCGTGCCAAGGGCTTCCTGGTTTACGGGCCTACTCGCCAAGACGGCCTTGCTCTCCTCGCCGAGATTGCCGATCCGAACGCGATCGTCTTCGACCACGTGCTCACGGTCAACACCCTGAAGGACGTGTTGCTTCCGAGGTGCGAACGGCTGGCCCGGCTCGATCTCGAAGGTGGCAGTGTGGTGGCGGCCAAGGATCAAGACCGGCCGATCCTGGTCTTCGGTTCGAGACCTTGCGACGCAGCGGGGGTTGCGATTCTCGACGCCATCCTGCTTGGCCAGGTGCGTGATGCGCGCTATGGTGAGCGCCGCTCGCAGACAACCATAATGACGATTGCCTGCTCCAAGTGCGACGATGCCTGCTTCTGCACATCGATGGGATATGGCCCCCATGATCCGACGGGAAGCGATGTGCTGCTGGTTCCGGACGGAGACAGATACTCAGTCCGAGCATTGTCGGACAAGGGCAGAACGCTTCTCCGAGCCCTGGGGTTGAGCGAAGACGCAGGCGGTGGAAGCGCGCCTCCCTCACTTAGCCGCAAACTGGAAACCGGTGGTCTCAAGGCCTGGCTGGACGCCAATTTCGACCATCAGGTGTGGCGCGACATTTCCGAAAACTGTGCTGGCTGCGGCACCTGTTATTACCTCTGTCCCACTTGTCACTGCTTTGACATCGCGGACGAAGCCGGCATCGCGCGCGGCGAGAGGCTCAGGATCTGGGATTGCTGCTCCTTCTCCGACTTCACCAAGATGGCCGCCCACCAGCCGAGGCGGGGCCGGCATGCCAGGTACCGGCAGCGCGTGATGCACAAGTTCGCCTATTGCCCCGACAATGTGGGCAAGGTGGCCTGCGTCGGTGACGGCCGATGCATCCGGCACTGCCCTTACGGTGTCGATATCTGCGAAGCGATCTCTAAACTGGTTTCGGCGAAGTAGGAAGCCTGATATGGAGAGCAAGATCAAGATGCCTGGCAAGCCGGCTACGAGCGAGGACCTGGTCCCCAAGATGGTGACCGTTCTCGGGGTGCGGCAAGAGACACCCGATATCCGGTCGCTCCGCCTGGGCTTCGAGAACGCGGAGGCTCGACGGGCCTTTGCTTTCCGCCCGGGCCAATTTTGCTTGGTCTCGGTGCTCGGCGTGGGCGAAGCGGTCTTCTGCATAGCTTCTCCGCCCTCGTGGGAGGACGCAATCGAAGTCAGCGTCAAGAAGGTCGGCAGAGTGACCGCCGCCATTCATGATCTCGAGGTCGGCGAGCGGGTGGGCCTGCGCGGGCCCTACGGCAACTGGTTCCCCTATGAGGCGATGCTTGGCCGCAACATCGTCTTTGTCGGAGGTGGCATTGGGCTGGCTCCTTTGAGGCCGCTCGTATGGCAGACCTTGTCAGACCGATCGAAGTTCAAGGATGTCTGCATCATCTATGGAGCTCGGACGGTGGCAGATTTGGTTTACACCGGCGACCTGGCTGAATGGGCAAAGGTGCCGGACGTGCGCCTGATCAAGACCGTGGACCCGGGCGGCGAGGACGCGGCGTGGGACGGCAAGGTCGGCTTGGTGCCTGCGGTGCTGGATGAGACCAAGCCCTCATCGGACGGCGTGCTGGTGGTTTGCGGGCCGCCTATAATGATAAAGTTCGCGCTGCTGGCTGCGTCCAAACTGGGTTTCCGCCCTGAGGACGTCATAACGACGCTCGAGATGAAGATGAAGTGCGGAGTAGGGCTCTGCGGCCGGTGCAACATAGGCAACCGCTACGTCTGCAGGGATGGACCAGTCTTCACGCTGAAGGAGATGCAGGCGCTTCCTGATGAGTTCTGATGCCGAGCGCCCGATGCGTTCCTGTAGCGACTGGCTCAAGACTTGGATCTACGCGCTACGAGCCCCTTTTCTTACGGCCTCGGCCCTACCGGCCATCGTGGGAGCCTCAGCTGCCTATTGGAAAACTGGCCTGCTAGCCTGGGACAGGTTTGCCGCGGTTGTGGGTGGTGTCCTTTGCCTGCACCTCAGCGCCAACCTTGCCAATGACTACTTCGACTACGTGAGCGGGTGCGACGACTTGAATCCCCAGCCCACGCCCTATTCCGGCGGCAGCCGCGTGATCCAGCACGGCCTCATACCGGCCAGAAGCATACTCGCGGCGTCCGTCATGTTCTGCGCGGTGGCAGCTATCCTGGGGTCGTGGCTAAATGCCACCATGAACCATGTCAGGCCCGGCAACACGGTGCTCTGGCTGGGATTGGCCGGCATCGCCGGAGGATTGGCTTATTCCGCAGGGCCCTTGAGGCTGAGCTACCGCGGCGTTGGAGAAGTGGTGGTATTCACGCTGTTCGGCCCGCTCGAGGTGGTCGGCAGCTATTTCTGCCAGACGGGACAGCTGGGTTGGTTTCCGGTGCTTGCTTCGTTGCCGGCGGGACTCCTGGTGCTAGCTATTCTGGTCGCGAACGAAGTCCTGGATGTGGAGTGGGACGGTCTGGCCGGCAAGCGCACGCTGGTGGTTCGCCTCGGCCGGGAGCGGGGCTACGTGCTTTACCTGGCTGTCTACCTCGGAGCCTACGTCTGGCTGGGTATCGGGATTGTCACTCGAGTGTACCCCTTGGCTGCAGTTGTCGCCCTCGCGCCGCTGGTGGCGGTGAAGCACCTGTTCCCCGCTGTTGCCCTTCGTGATCGGGCCAGCAGCATCAACGCAAGCCGGCTGACCGTGGTTTCGCAGGCGGTCTCCGTCAGCCTAATCGCCGCGTCTTACTTTGTTGCCCGGCTGTGGTAGGTGCCCTGGTTTGACAAAGCGCCGGGCAGGCGTTAGCATTTCCCAGACAGGATCCTTTATGAGCTCAACCTTGACCATTTCCCAGCAGATAAGAGCTCCTGTCGCTCGCCAGTTGGACCTGCTTGAGACTGACCTGGTCCGGGCCTTTGCCTCTGAGATCGGGCTTGTCTCGGCGATCGGTGACCATCTGGCGGCGATGAAGGGCAAGCGCATACGCCCTATGCTGGTGCTCTTGGCAGCTGAAATCGGGAGGCCCGATGGGGCCGTCTCGAGGAAGGCTGCGCTCGCAGTGGAGATGATTCACACCGCGACCTTGCTTCACGATGACTCCATCGACCGAAGCCATCTGAGAAGAGGTCTCCCGACAGTCAACCGGCTCTGGAACGACCAGGTCTCGGTGATCATGGGGGATCATCTCTTCTGCAAGGCTTTCAGGGTTCTCCACGATGACGGGCTGTTCGATGTCGCAGCAGTGTTATCGGCGGGCTCCGACCAGATGACTTGTGGTGAGATGCTTCAGATGGACCTGCGCCGCAGGTACGATATCAGCGAAGCCGCCTATGTAGAAATGGCCAAGCTCAAGACCGCA
>DATKKY010000269.1:0-3194 GCA_035542695.1 bacterium
GCCGAGGCCGGCCATCGCGATGTCGCCCTTGCCGGCAGCCAGCGCCGGCAGCAATTCGCCCCGACCGACCGGGATGAACAACGCCTGCACCTTGACATGTTTTTGCTGCAGCTTCTTCTCCTTGGCCAGCTTCTTGTTCAGATCCGCCACGAACAGGGTACCGGCGTCGTAGGCCGCGCCGCGCTGGACGCCCTTGTCTACAGTATAGAAGGTTTTGCTGTAGACCGTCAGTACTCGAATGACCCGCCGCTTGATCATCCCGTCGAGATCGCCGGTCCACGGCTTCGTCGCCTCTTGGGGCGAGATGGTGAGTCGCTCACGCTGCGGCGTCTGGGGGGACGGCTTTGCTTCGGCTGCGGCATAGATCGGGCCGGCGAAAAGGGCGCACGCGAGGGCCGCACCGGCGACGAGGGCCAGCCGAGCGCGGATCGAGGAATGAGCCGAGCGGTGCGATTGCAGGTGCGTATTCATTAACATGATTCGCGCTCCATGAGTTTGTTTGGTTGGTGTTTCCGGCGGCAGAACCTCGACCGGTACCTCTGTACTCATACTATCCTAGCTTCTCTGTTCAGGGCAATGATGCCCTAAAGGCTTACTCTCAATTAAACCGTAATCTGAACAAGTGCCTGGATAAAGGTCCTTCCGGGATTTCAGTGGGTAGCAGGGCGTGGTAGACTTGCCCTCCGAAAGGAGGGGAGTCATGAAGGATACCGATCTCTGCCAGCATGTATTGGGTCTTCGACAACCGTGGTCCGTCTGTAAGGTCGAACTGGATATCAAGGCGCAGCGGGTGGATGTTTGGGTAGAGCATCCCAAGGATCTGAAGTGGCCGTGTCCCGAGTGTGAAGTCGAGGTGGCTTTGTATGACCATGGGGAGGAGCGGGTCTGGCGCCACCTGGACACCTGTCAGTTCCAGACTTTTCTTCACGCGCGGCCACCTCGGGTCAACTGCCCTGAACATGGCGTTCGGCAGGTTAAGCTGCCCTGGGCTGAACCGCATTCCCGCTTTAGCCTGCTCTTTGAGCGGTTTGCGATCATTGTGTTGGAGCAGACAACCATCCGGGCCGCCACCGAGATTCTCGGCATGAGTTGGGAGGAGGCCTGGCACATTCTGGAGCGTGCCGTCGAGCGGGGCTTGAGTCGAAAGCCTCGACGGATCATCCCTGAGATCGGGGTTGACGAGAAATCTGCCGGCCGGGGACAACAAAACTACGTAACCGTCATCTGCGACCTCAAGGGTGGTAATGTTGAAGATGTCACCGAGGGCCGCACTCGGGAGAGCCTCGAGGCCTACTTCGAGAGGCTTACGCCGGAGCAACTGGCGGGGATCGGGGCTGTGGCCATGGATATGTCGGCCGCCTACATTAGCGCCGTGAGGGAGAAGATTCCCGAGGGAGAGGACAAGATCGTCATTGATCGGTTTCACATCATGAAGCACATGGGCGAAGCTGTTGACAAGGTGAGAAGGCAAGAGCATAGCAGTCTGGCTGTCGACGGCGCCTCTATTCTCACCGGATCCAGGTACATCTGGCTCTATAGTCGGGAAAACCTTCCCGCCAAGTACTGGGAAGACTTCTATCGGTTGCGAGCCTGTGATCTGAAGACAGGCCGCGCCTGGGCGATTAAGGAAACCCTGCGAAACCTGTGGCGGTACCTGAGCCTCACCTGGGCGCAGCGGTTCTGGAAGCGTTGGTACTACTGGGCAACTCACAGCAGGCTTGGGCCAGTCAAGAAGGTGGCTGCGACACTCAAGAACCATCTCTACGGGATCATGAGCTACTTCAAGCATCGGCTCACCAACGCCACGACCGAAGGCATCAACTCCCAGATCGAAACCCTCTGGAAAGCTGCCTACGGATTTCGCAACAAGAAAAGATTCCGAACGATCATCCTGTTCCACTTGGGAGGCCTTGATCTGTACCCTGCTACCCACTGAAATCCCGGAAGGACCGTAAGAAGGTATTGGAATAACAAGTCCTCACTCCGTATAGTTTACTGAGTGGGAAGTCGATGTGTAAAAGGACACCTCGCGAGGTGTCCTTTGCTATTTTTCGGTCTTAACCCGCATTATGGACGAGACGCCGTAGCGAGATCGTGGAGATGGTCGTGCCACCGCGCAACCACAGGGGCTCGGACCTGAGGCGTACTTGCCAGTACGTCGTAAGGTTCGAGGCCCGAGGACGCCTGGAAGGACGGCCATATCCGCGGTCGCAGCAGGTCGTTCGTGCATAATGCGGGCTAAGCGGTTTCCCAGTCGCCTGTGTGTTGAGGCTGGGTAACACCCATGCCTCCCATCGGGCCAAGGCGGTACCCAAGCGACTCCTCCAGCGGCTACGGAAGACCTATCCCGAGGCTGAGATCGTGCTCAGGGCCGATGCCGGGTTCGCCGTGCCCGGGCTCTACCGGTTCTGTGAGAAGAGACGGATTCACTATGTGATTGGTCTCATCACCAACGATCGGCTCAGGGAGAAAAGTGCACCAATCCTTGCCCGAGCACAGAGACTCTTTGACCAGACAGGGCAGAAGCAGCGCCTGTTTGGCTCCTTCACCTACCGAGCACAATCGTGGAGCCGCTATCGCCGGGTCATTGCCAAGGCTGAGTACGTGGAGCGGGGAGCGAATCAGCGGTTCGTTGTCACCAATATCCTCGGTCTCAATCCCCAGAGGGTCTATGATGTGATCGATGTATTGCGAGGCGATGCGGAGAACCGAATCAAAGAACTCAAACGAGAAATCAAGGCCGATCGGCTGAGCTGCCACCGCTTCCTGGCCAACCAGTTTCGCCTGGTTCTCCACACGGCTGCCTACACGCTCTTCTGGTTGCTCAGGGATGCCCTCAAGGGAACGGAGTTTCCCAGGGCTCAGGTAGGCACCTTGAGACTCAACCTCTTCAAGATCGGAGCTCGCATCCGCGAGACCAGCCGCAGAGTTTGGATCCACATGGCTTCGGGATACCCGTACCAGAGGCTGTTTGCCTCGGCGGTGGAAACGCTCAAGGCTGCGCCCACGTGAGGTGGGGGACAAAATCTCTTCGACTTCCCTTCTGTCCTGTACCGCGTGAAGTGCGCCCCGAGCTCACCAGAGCCAGAAAAACAATCGCGGCGTAACCGGGAAAAAGCCTCCATTGGGGCTTAATCGACCCCCTGTGAGGAGGACATCCCATGAACAACAGTCAGAACCAACCTAATCTGAAA
>DATKKY010000270.1:0-11713 GCA_035542695.1 bacterium
AAGGAGATCGTTGGCCAGTCAACCCAGAACAGGATGGACATTCTAGGGTTGATGGAACGGACTCTCTCTCAGCCCAGACCCGAGCTCTCAGTCTATGCTCCGAGGATCATCGCCATAATGATCGACCGCGACAAGATCCGGGAGGTGATCGGTCCGGGAGGCAAGACCATAAGGAAGATCATTGAGGAAACCGGCACCGTGATTGATATCGAGGACACGGGCGAGGTCAAGATCGCTTCTCCAGATAGCGAGGCCTGCAACAAGGCTCTCGAGATGATCAAGGCCCTGGTTGAAGAACCCGAGATGGGCAAGGTCTATAACGGCACGGTCAAGCGGATCGTTGACTTCGGGGCTTTCGTCGAGATTCTCCCGGGCAAGGATGGCCTGCTGCACATATCCGAGATCGAGCACGGACGGATTGCCAAGGTGACCGACGTCCTCAAGGAGGGCGACGAGGTCCAGGTCAAGGTGATTGGCGTCGAGAGGGACGGCAAGATCCGGTTGAGCAGGAAGGCATTGCTGGGTCCTCGAGAACGCTCTAAATGAGGCTTTCCTACCATAGAGACGTCCTTCCCAATGGGGTGAGGGTCGTCACCGAATCAAGCAGGGATTCCGGTTCGGTCTCGCTGGGTTTCTGGCTGGGAGTGGGCTCGTGCCTCGAGCCGCGGGAACTGACGGGCGTCTCCCACTTCATCGAGCACATCCTCTTCAAAGGCACTGAAAGGCGGTCGGCCTTCGAGATTGCCAACGCGCTGGAGTCGGTCGGCGGAAGCCTCGACGCTTTCGCGGGGCGCGAGAACACAGCGTTCGTCGCCAGATGCCTTACGGAACACGTGGGAAGAGCGGTCGGTGTGATCAGCGACATGCTTGCCAGGCCGGCGATGAGGAACAAGGATATTGAGCTCGAAAAGAACGTAATATTCGAAGAGATCCGAAGCCTGGAAGACACACCTGAGGACGTTGCCCACGAGCTCCTGGCTGGGTCCGTATGGAACGCGAACCCCGTTGGCAAGTCGGTGCTGGGGACAACAGCCAGCGTGGGAAGCTTCACCCGCGAAAAGGTGTGGCCGTTCTTTCGATCGCACTATGTGGCGCCATCGACCATCGTGGCCGCAAGCGGCAATGTTGACCATGACCACCTGGTTGATAGCGTCAGCCGCATGCTCAAGATCCCGTCATCGCCACCTCCGGAAGGGTCCAAGGCTTTCAAGAGCGGCGTGGGTAGGGTCTCCAACGCCAGCCGGAAGATCTCTCAATGCTACATCTGCCTGGGAGCCGAGGCGACGCCCTACGAGAACCCGCGGAGGCACGCCGCGATGTTGCTCTCGCTGGTCGTCGGCGGCGGCATGACCTCGCGGCTCTTCCAGCGGGTCAGGGAGCAGGAGGGGCTGGCCTACACAGTCTATAGTTCCTGCGAGTTCTATCGCTCGACCGGCATCTTCTACATCTTCTTGGCGGTTGACCCCAAGAATGCGAGAAAGGCCATCGCTCGAGTTGTCAAAGAGATCAAGCGGCTCAAGACCCGCGGGCTTGCGCGCGGTGAACTGCGGAGCGTCAAGCAGCAGCTCAGGTGCGGCTTGCTGCTGGGGCTGGAAAGCAGCGCTGCCCGGATGAACCGGCTTGCCAGGCACGAGCTTTACCTCGGTGCCTACCGTTCGGTTGATGATTCGCTGGCTAGCATCGATCGGGTCAAAGAGGAAGAGATCATTGAGGAAGCGCGGCTGCTGCTCAGGCCGTCCTCGCTCTCGCTCGTTACGGTCGGACCGTCCTCGACCGACTTCCCGTCCAAGGCCGACCTCAGCGCCTAGCGCCAAACTTGCACGGCGACCCGCCAGGTAGAATTGATTTGACAAGGCCGCACAGGCTTAAGTAGCTTCCTTACTGATATGGAAGAGATTGACATGGAAGAGACCGATCCGAAACTCCTGGTACTGGAGCTTTCCAGAGATGCCCAGGCCCATAGAGCGAGCGTGCCCGATTCGGTGTCCCAGGCCGGATGTTCCAGGCACCCTTGCGAGCACTGCCGGTGCTGCTCCTGCTACAAAGTCTGCACCAAGTGCCGCGAAAACTGCCAGCCCGTGACCGCGAATCTGATTCCCGTACTCTACTGCCCTGACTTTGTGGATGTCCGGGAGCTTGCGCCGGTCAGGTATCTTTACAAATCTGATTACGAGTGTGAGTACCGGCTCCGCCTGCCGGGAGCCAGGTAGTTCTTCTCCCTTTTCCGATTTCCGTGTGCCGTGAGCGAGATCAAGGTCAAAATCAAGCGCCTCCCCAACAGTGCGGGACTCAGCCTGCCCAGGCAGGCGAGCCGCGGTGCTTCCGGGTTTGACCTGGTGGCATGCCTTGACGCTGAGGTTGCCCTTGCCCCAGGGGAATTCAAGCTCGTCCCCGCCGGCATCTGTGTCGAGATCCCGGAAGGTTTCGAAGGTCAGGTCAGGCCGAGATCGGGCCTGGCCCTGAAGAACGGGGTTACCGTCCTCAACACCCCGGGCACGATCGATTCGGATTATCGTGGAGAGGTCGCAGTGATCCTCATTAACCTGGGCAACGATACCTTCACTGTCCGGCGTGGTGACCGGATAGCCCAGATGGTGTTCACCCAGGTTTGCCGCCCCGTCTTTGAGGAATCGGATTCCCTGGAGGATACCGGGCGCGGTGCCGGGGGATTCGGCCACTCCGGCCTGTGAGGTGCGAGTGGCCTCGATACTGACCTATCATGATCTGGGTCGGCGAGTCCAGCTGGGGCTCCCTCAGGTGAGCCGCAGGCGCTTTGGGGCGCATCTGGACGCACTGGCGTCCGTGGCCGACCTGCTGGTGCCGGCAAGAGAAGCCGTTTCAGGAAGCCAGAGCCGCGCGATCGCTCTCACCTTCGACGATGGGTATGAGTCAGTCCACACCGAGGCTCTGCCGGAGATGGTTGCCCGGGGGGCCAGAGGCACGGTCTTCGTGGTGGTGGGGTCCGTGGGGACTGACAGCAACTGGGATGTAAGGCTTGCCGTCCGGCGGGCGCGGCATCTCACGTGGGCCCAGCTCGAGGACCTGGTGAAGCAAGGCTTTGAAGTTGCCTCTCACCCCATGTCTCACCGCGATCTCACCCGCCTCGCCGAGCGCGACCTCGCTGAGGAGTTGGCGAGGTCCAAGGCGCTGATCGAAGACCGTCTGGCGACCGAGGTGGTTTCGGTAGCCTACCCATTCGGGAAAGCCGACGCCAGGGTGATGGACGCTGCCGCCCGGCTCGGCTACATCTACGGTTTTGGCAACGCTCCCCACGGCAGCTCCAGCTCGGCGGCCAATCCGATGATGATAGGCAGGATGTCGGTGTACGGCATCGATGGTCGGGCCAGCTTGCTGGCTAAGGTTGGGGTCGGCCCCGGGCACTGGTTCGAGGTGCTCAAGTGCAGGCTGATAGCTGGCATGTCCCACGGGACGCCGCTCGTGAAGAGGTGAAGCGTGAGGAAGCTGGCCGACATCCTGTTCCTGGTGAGGCCACCTCTGCTCGCTGCTTCGGCCACTTTCTTCTTTGCCGGCGCGCTCTCTTCCCACCGGGTAGCCAGCGGCCACTACAGCGTGGCCTTGATGCTCGGAGCCCTGCCCGGCCTGGGCATCTTTCTCGCGATAGTTGCTCTATCCTTCGTAGTTAATCAAGTCTTCGATATCAAGAGCGATGCCATCAACAGGAAGAACTTTATCCTACCGTCGCAGGCAGTCTCCCGTCGCGAAAGCTTTGGTTTTGCGGGGTTGCTCGCAGCGGCAATTGCCGTTCTCTGTCTCGGCCGGGGCGGCGAGATGAGGCTGCTCGCTGGCGCAGGAGTGGTGCTTGGAGTGGCATACTCGGTGCCACCCCTGAGGCTCAAGGCCAAACCGATCGCTGACCTTGTGGTTAATACCGTGGGCTTCGGATGGATCGGTTTCCTGATGGGGTGGCTGGCTTTCGGAGAGCTGGGCCGTGAGGCTCTCGCCAGGTCCTCTCCCTATGCAATTGCCATGGCGGCGATCTTCCTTAATACCTGCATTCCCGACGAGGCCGGGGACCGGGCCGCTGGAGATCGAACCACCTGTGTTGTCTTCGGCAAGCGGGTGACCGCGACGGCGGCGCTGGTGCTTCTTGCCGGAGCGGCGGTAGCGGGTGTGCTCCTGGACGAGCTGGTCGTCGTAATCGCTGCGCTCGGCGCCGTGCCTGCTTTCATCTCGGTAGCGGCTGATCCCAACCCTGCCAACTCGGTGCTGGCCAGCCAGCTGGCGGCGCGGATCCTCTTCGTGCTGCTGGCGGTTATGGCGCCGCTCTTGGCTGCAGTAGGGGTTGCCGCTTATGTGGTCTCGAAGATCTACTACATGAAGCGCTTCGGCATCGACTATCCGCGGCTCACGGGTGCGAGCCTGGAGGCACCGGCAGGTTCGGACGGGAAACATCTGGGGTAGGACGTTCCAGGTTGGACGAAAGCACATAGGAATCGTTGGAGGCCATGTGCCGGTATGCGAACTCGCGGCCGCGCCGATCCCGCGTCTCATCCGGGGGGAGGAGGCCCGCCGAGACCAGGTCGCTCAGATTGTCGGGGTAGGTCCCCTTGATCACCTTGAAGGCATCGAGCGCGAGCCTCACGTTTTCCAGGTTCCTGGCCTCTGCGAAGTCAGCCACTGAACTCCTGAGTTGGCCCGCCGAATGCTCGATCCCGTGGCTGGGTGCAAGAATGGTCAGGCGGAGTGCGAGAGCCGCGGCAAGGAGGCCCGAGACCAGGAGTGCCGACGTCATCGCTGAGATCTTCCATTGCCCGCCCGCCCCAGTGGTCTTTGCGGCTATCGCGATTATGCCCAGAGCGAAGAGCTTCTCCAGAATGTCCAGGGTCTCGACCTCATCCACGCCGCTCTCTTCGATTATCTGATCGATCGTCCTCTCCCCGTTGACCAGCTTGAGGATGGCCATGTCGTCAGGCTCCAGAGGAAGAGTCTCGTAGTCAGGCTCGGAGATGTCCAGCCGAGTTTCGAGTCCGGGCAGGAAACGCCGGATCTGCTCGACCTCGTCCTTGCGGCGGAGCGCTTCCATCAATAGCGGCTCCAACCTCAGGGGCTTGCCCAAGCGCTTGTCGGGCAGGCCGTCACAGGACGCCGCGAACTCATAGGAACCCGCTTCCCACTTGACGATGTTTGCGACTATCTGCTGGGCGTAGCTTGAAAGCCTTTCGCCGATCGTGGTCTCGTCGGTCATGTTCTCCGCGAGCATTATCTCAACCGTGTCGCCGCCCTGTTGCTTCTTGACATCCATGATCTTATGGAGGTCGTCTATGCTTATCAGGCCGTTTTCCAGCAGGTAGGTCAGGAAGGGATCGCTTGTGCTCTGGCGGCGATCGCGCGCTGAGACGATCTTGCCCGAGTCAAAGAAGAGCACTGCAGTTCGGCCCTTGCTTCTGACCTGGAGCACGCCGCTCTTTTCCTGCACGGCTATCAGCTGAAGGATCTCCGCAGCACTGAATAGCCCCAGCTCGCCTTTCATGCTCATTCCTTATTCCTCGTCGCTGGTCTTGAGGACCAGGGTCACCGATCTCCAAGTGCACAGACCGTAAACCGCAATCAGGCAGACTAACGCCCATCCGATGCTCGTTCCAAGCTCCAGTCGGGGCGCTGGCCTGATCGGGCCGCCGTGACTTATCACTACGGCCACCAGCATTAGTATGGTGAAGGAGAAAAGGAAACCCTTGGCCTTCGATCCCAGAAGGTAGTACGCGCCTCCTGGGACAAGAACGCCCACAATCAGGCTCACGATGCTTCGGCGGTTCTCCAGCCGGGACAGTCGCTCCTCGAGCCGCTGCTCCAGAGCGTCGTTGTCGTCGGCGTTGACTTGCTTGATAGCGCGACAATCGGCGCACAAGATCTCTCGCCGCTTGCGCTTGGCGATCTGGGTCTTGACGATCCTTTCGCAGATATCGCAGCGTGCCGGCAGCCTGGACTTCCTCATCAGCACGAAAGCCCCGGCAACAAGTCCCGCCAGCAGCAACAGGCCTTGCCAGCTCGACTCGATGGGGTTATAGGCAGACTTCAAGGTCCTATTGCCCGAAGCCATGGCCATGTCCCAGAGCACTCCGGTGTTGAGGCCCATCGGAATCAGGGCAGGCTTATCCTTGGAGATTACCAGGGACCTCGTCAGGTCGAAGTCGAGGCCGGAGGCCCTGGTCAGCTCGGTCTGGGCATGGTCATAGTGCAAGAGCGCGTTCAGGGTCTGGGAGTAGTTGTAATGAATCACGGCCTCCTTGGGCCCAAGCTTGAGAGCTCGCTCGAACACAGCCTGAGCCTCGGTGTACCTGCCCATATTGTGATAGGCGACCCCGATATTGTTGAGAATGGCCGCGTTGTCGCCTGCAAGCTTCGAGACCCGCGAGAAGTGATCCACTGCCCGGTCGTACTGGCTGGCCTTGAGGCAAATGATGCCGCGCATGAACTGGCCTACGGGATCCTTCTCCGACAGGGGACTGCCAGCTGTTGCCAGCTTGGCCATTGCATCGTCGAAGCTGTCGCGATCGAGCGCCACAATCCTGGTTGGGGAGTCGGGATGCTGGGTCGATACGATGCGCGCCGTCAAGTCGAAGAGAGGCACGAAGACGATCAGGAAGGCAGCAAGGGCCACCATCATGTGCCGTTCGGAGGCGCCAGCGTACCTCCAGGCCAAGCCGCAGCCGATCGCGGCAGCCCAGACTGCCATCGCCATGAGACTGAGGCCAGACAACATGACGAAGAAAGCCCCAATAGCGGCGATCATGATCAGCCTGACCCACTTCTCGCCGAAGGCAGGAGAGTAAGTGAGCAGTATGGAGAACCAAACGGTCCTGGCGTGGCGCACCAGAATGACGAGGACGCCCACGAAGATTGCTGCCCCCGCTGCCGCCAGAGCAATCACGAGAGCGTTGGCCGCCAGCAGCGACTGGTACGGAAAGTCGGCGCTCGCAAGCTTGAGCCCGGTGCCGAACTCCAGAAAAGCATCCATGGGCGCGCGCCGGATATATAGCCTGGCCAGCATGAAGTGCGGATACGGGGATGATTTGTTGAGTTCGGCGGCCTTCATGAGGGCCTCTGCCGCAAGATCGGCCCGTCCCTCTTCGATGTATTGGTGGCCCCGCCACATCTCGACGTCGGCCAGGACGATCGGATTGGGAGCCGGGGCTGCGGTTCCCGCGAAGGTGCGACAGGCCACAAGCAGGACAAGACACACTGCGCTGTAGCTTATGAAGTTCCGATTCGGCAAACTTCACCTTCTCCTACGCCCCGGGGGGCCGGGGCGTACGACTCCAATATGAGCTATCTGCATATCTGCTCGGCATATTTCGCCCTGCTCTTTAGCGCTCTGGGCGCCATGTTTGCGTCTGTTTGCCAGGATTGGCCGATCAGGCGGTTTTGTGTTGACAGGGTGGAAAGGGGCAACTTAACCTTAGGCACTACATAGAAGCGCGGCGAGCGCGAGAGGCGGAGGGCTATGAGGTCGTTCAATCATCTGCGCAGTGCGGCGTTTGGACTGCTGGTCGTCTTGCTTCTGGCGCCCTGTGTGTCCGCTGAGACCGTGCAGCTGGGCTTTGCCAAGAGCATAGATGGAGACGACATCTCCGGCAACGGCCAGATCGGGGTGGCAGGGGAGCCGTTGCGCAGGCCTCTCAGGGTCCATGCGGCTGATAGCCTGGGCCGGAGCATGACGGGCATCGCCCTCAGCTTCAGGGTGATCGAAGCCGGGATGGGGATCGAGTCGGCATCGGGCTACCCGGTGATCGAGACTTATCAGGCTCGCACCGACGGCGAGGGCAATGCAACAGCCAGCCTCAAGTTCGGCTCGCGCAATGGCGTCTTCCATGTGCTGTGCTCGGCCGATTCCCTCGAGGGCAGGCCGCTGGTCTTCACCGTCAAAGCCTACCGGCAGCACTGGCTGGTCTTCATGCTGGTGGGGATCAGTGGGGGGCTCGCGATCTTCCTGTTCGGCATAAGGTTCGGCGGCCGTGGTCTGCAGAAGGCTGCCGGCAAAAGCCTGCGGGACACGGTGATCAGGCTGACCTCCAACCGGTGGGTAGGGCTCGTGACCGGCGTGATCCTCACCGTGATAATCCAGAGCAGCAGCGCCACCACTGCCATGCTCGTCAGCTTCGCCAACGCCGGCATCATCGGCCTCAAGCAAGCCCTGGGAGTGATCCTGGGTTCCGACATCGGCACTACCCTCACCGTCCAGCTGATTGCCTTCAGGCTGTTCGACTATGCTCTGCTGGTGGTGGTCCTCGGTTTCGTGCTCTTCTCGTCTAAGATCGAGCGCTACTCTCGGGTGGGACAGATCATCATGGGTTTCGGCCTGCTCTTCTTCGGCATGACCATCATGTCGGGGGCGGTGGAGCCTGCGAAAGACCACCCGACTTTCGTCCACTTCATGCTGGGGGTGGAGCGGAATCCGCTGTTGGCGATAGTGATCTCAGCGCTTTTCACGGCCCTGATCCACGGCAGCGCTGCGACCATAGGTCTGGTGCTGACCCTGGCCTTTGAGGGTGTGATCAGCCTCAAGGGCGCGATTCCTCTCGTGCTGGGGGCCAACGTGGGCACCTGCGCCACGGCGCTGATGGCATCGGTCGGCAGCAACGCGGAAGGCAAGCGTATAGCCTGGGCCCATACCTTCTTTAAGATTGCTGCGGTGGCCATGATCTTCCCGTTCCTCAAGCCCTTCACCAGATTGGTGGCGGGCACGTCCCCCAATCTCACGCGCCAGATAGCCAATGCCCATACACTGTTCAACGTCGGAGCGGCCCTGGTCTTCCTGCCTCTGGTTGCTCCCTGGGGGCGGCTCTTCAGGTTCCTGGTCAAAGAGGAGGAAGTCGATGTCGAGGTCTTCAGGCCCGCCTATCTAGACCGGGGAGTGCTGGACACGCCGTCGCTCGCGCTCGGCCAGGCCACGCGGGAGACGCTGCGGATGGCCGACATCACCTACGGCATCTTCTCCAAGTCGATTGATGTCTTCTTGAACGACAACGAAGGCCTGCGAGAGAAGCTTATCGAAGACGACGACAAGATCGACATGCTGGAGGAAGCCATAACGCCGTACTTGAGCCAGCTGCCCAGCAAGGAGATGTCGGAGGAGGAGGGCCAGCGGGCGGTCTCGCTGCTCTTTACCGTAAAGAACCTGGAGCTGATTGGCGACATAGTCTCCAAGAGCCTGATGGATCTGGCGCTCAAGAAGATAATGGTCTCGCCAAGGTTCTCGAAGGAGGCGCTTGATCGCATCAGGCAGTACCACCAGGAGATAGAGAAGACCTTCCAGATGGCGATCGATGCCTTCGCCTCGCAGGACAAGAAGCTGGCGGAGGAAGTGGTCGAGCGCAAATCAGAGATGAACATCTTGGAACGGCAGCTCCACAAGGAGCATCTGGCGCTGCTCCAGGGCAGCAAGGAAGATGTGATGGAGACCAGTACGGTCTATCTGGATGTGATAAGCGATCTCAAGCGAATAAACTCCTACGCGTCAGGCATTGCCTACGCTGTGCTGGGAAGGCTCTGACATGACATGGTCATATGTGGCTGACATTGGCAAGTCTGTGAGCGGTGAGGTGGTTGTCAAGGGGTGGGTGGCGCACTTAAGATCAAGCGGCAAGATCAAGTTTGCCGTCGTCAGGGATGGCACTGGCGTCATCCAGTGTGTCTTCACCGAGGGCGACTCGGGCGGAGCCCTGGCGAAGTTCGCCGATCTCACTCAGGAGACATCCTGCGTAGTCACCGGAACCGTGCGAGAGGACAAGCGCGCGCCGGGTGGCTACGAGCTCTTGGTGCGCGACCTGGAGATTGTTTCCAAGGCGGCAGCCTATCCCATAACACCCAAGGAGCATGGAACGGCCTTCCTCATGGAGAACCGGCATCTGTGGCTCCGCTCGTCAAGGCAGCACTCCGTGATTCGGGTGAGGGCCGAGGTGATGAAGGCGTGCCGGGATTACCTGGATGGACGCGGGTTCATCGAGGTGGACGCGCCCATACTGACTCCATCCGCGGCTGAGGGTACAACCACCCTCTTCGAAACATCCTACTTCGATTCCAAGGCTTATCTGTCGCAGAGCGGCCAGCTCTACAACGAAGCAACCTGCATGGCTTTCGGCCAGGTTTACTGCTTCGGCCCGACCTTCAGGGCGGAGAAATCCAAGACCCGCAGACACCTAACCGAGTTCTGGATGCTGGAGCCAGAGGTGGCCTTCGGCGATCTTGAAACCGTCTTCGGTGTGGCCGAGGGATTGATTGCCTGCGTTGTGGGAAGGGTGCTGGAGCGGCGCCGGGACGATCTCGCCAATCTGGAGCGGGACACCTCCTCGCTCGAACGAGTCAAGGCGCCCTTTGCTCGTATGACATACTACAAGGCTCTCTAAGTGCTCAAGACCAAAGGCTACGAGATGGAATGGGGAGGCGACTTGGGAGGGGATGAGGAAACGGCGCTTTCGCTTGGGTTCGAGGCGCCGGTCTTCATCCACAGATACCCGGCCCAGGCGCGGGCCTTCTACATGCAGCCTGATCCCGAGAACACCAAGGTCGCCCTGTGCACCGACCTGATTGCCCCCGAGGGTTACGGCGAGATCATTGGCGGGAGCGAGCGAATCTACGATCTGGCGCTGCTCGAAGCGAGACTCCGCGAGTTCGGTCTGCCCAAGGAAGCTTTCGAATGGTATCTCGACCTGAGACGCTATGGATCGGTGCCCCATTCAGGCTTTGGCTTGGGGATCGAGCGGACGGTGGCCTGGATTTGCGGCATCAAGCACATTCGGGAGGCAATTCCCTTCCCGCGGACCATTTATCGAGTGTATCCCTAGCCGGACCAATCGGCGGAATCCAAAACGACGGGGGAGGCCACGGGGCCTCCCCCGGTCTTGCTACGAAACCTGGATAGCAATCTCCTTGGGTTTCTTGGACGCAAGCTTGGGCATGGTGACCCTGAGAACGCCGTCTTTATACGCTGCCTTGACCTTGCCCGGCTCAACGCTCGACGGCAGCTTTACACTCCGCTTGAAGTAGCCATACGACCTCTCCACCTTGCGATAGTCCTTGGTGTTCTCGGTCGATTCCTGCTTTTTCTCACCGGTGACCGTCAGGACGTCATCCTCAATGCTCACCTTGATGTCGTCCTTCTCGAGTCCCGGCAGCTCGATCGCAGCCGTCACATCGTTCTCGTTCTCGGCGATATCGAGCACCGGACACCAATCCCCCTCGAAACTTTCCTGAGACTGAGACGGAGACATCCTGCCGTAGAACTCATCCAGCAGTCGGTCCATCTCGTCACGAAAACTCATTACGCCCCTTATCGGGGTCCATCTGATAAGCGCCATCTTAGGCACCCCCTTTCCGAATTCATTCTCGCTCTTAAGATAGCAATGGGTGTGCCAGCTCCAGGTGTGTACCCGCAAGCCCTTACACTGCCGGCCTTGCGGGGTCTTCTTGGCTGCAGCTCCCGGGCCTGATGGCTGCCAACTGGTGCCAAAGTGGCTGAATTCTGCCTCTTTGGGAATAACTTCGGCAGCAAGGCTGCCAAGGTGACAAGTGAGATCGCGATCAGCGCGCCCAAGCTTCTCAATAATGTCTTGACAAACACTATCCTGTAATAAATCATCTTGGCTCGGCGCGAAAAAACGCAGGTGAAGAGTTGGGACGAGGTGCGAGCGCGAGGAGGCGGACGAGATGATCCCTCGACGGATATTTCTCACGAAGGGTGTGGGGAGGCACAGAG
>DATKKY010000271.1:0-4828 GCA_035542695.1 bacterium
GGGCACGTTGAGGCTCAGCTCTTCGAGAGCAGGCACGAAACCTTGCTCAATCAAGACCACGATCCTGGCCGGAGCTCGGGCGCGGGGTCCCGGCAAGGCAGTGCCCCCCGTGGAATCGGCTGCCCCGCCAGCGTCCATGCATCGCCGGCGGTCGTCGGCCGGCAGGCTGTCAATTTGCGCGGTGAAGCCCATCTCTCCGGCCGTCCGCATGATGTCGCAGGGGAGGTCCCGGGGCTCCGGCAGGCCGAAGAGCTGGCTGTATGTCCGGTAGGCCTCGCTCGCATTCCGGTAGGATATGAAGGCATTGTTGGCCTCGCCGCCCCATTCATAGAGAATTCCAGTGAGGTACTCCATGAAGGCATCCTGGCGGTAGGGCCGCTTCTGGTCCTCGGCATAGGGCGCCAGCTTGTCGCTGGCCTTCCGGCACTCCACCAGTGCATCTTCCTCGAGGCCGAGAAATGCGTAGTTGAGCGCACGGAAGTAATTGATCAGCACTTGCTCAAAAGGGCGCGGCACGTATTCGCGGGCCAGGTCGCTTGTGACAAAAGCTGCGGCTTCCCGCGAGAGGCTCTTGGTGTAGAGCTCTTCGGTCAAGACCTCGGCGCGATCGAACACCTGGTTGCTTTCCTGGTACCTGCCGGCGTAATGCAGCAGGAGGCCGCGCTCGACAAGACAAAGGACGTCATTCTCCGACTTGCAGGTCTTATCCACTTCATCCAGGGCCTCGGCGTATTCCTGCTCAGCCATCAGACTGCGGGCGCGGGCCATCCGCATGGGATGGTGAGCGCACCCGGCCGCAAGGGCAACCAGGAGGGCGCACGCCAGCGCCGTTTTCGGCCGGCCTGGGGGTCGCATCACGAGCCGAAGCTCTTGCGCTCGACCAGCTTCTTGATCTTCTCCTGGCCTATCCAAACCTTCTGGTTAGTCTCGATGTTGGTCAGCGTGAGGTCGACCTGGTAGTAGATCACCTTCTTGCCCTTCTCCTGATCGGTAATGCTCGAGATGTAACCGTTCAGCATGTAATCGGCGCCCAGCTCCCGCCCGAATTTCTTGACGGTCTCCTCATCCGCATACTTCTGCTGGTCCTCGCGCTCGTCGCGAATGTCGCCGCGCTCGGTAGCGGCAGCGACCACGTCAACCTGGCCGGAATTGATGCAGGCTCGCTCGATGTCCGAAATGAAAGGCATCACCGGGATGTGCTCGGTGCTCTCGTTTCTCACAATGCCTACGATCACCACCGGACGCTTGGAGGTCTTCTGAGCGTGCTCGCTGAGCCAGGGATGATTGAGGCAATCCTTGACGATTGCCTCGGAGACCATGCGGGAGTCGGTATCATTCCACCTGCCGGAGAGATCGACGGTCTCCTCGGTATCGATCCGGGTCACCACTTTCCTCTGGCAGGAAACCGTCAGGGCCAAAGCCAGGCACATCGCAGCCACAAGCAGAGTCTTCATTGCGGGCTACCTCCTTTCGAAACCACGCGAGAATACCCAGGGGATATTGCAGAGACTTGATTGACGCGCTCACATGATAGACGGCACGCTGCCCCAGGGTCAACCCCAAATCGCTACGCTTGTGCCATCCCTGATCTGCGGCCTATCCCACGGTCCTGCTGCCGCCGTTCCGGCGCGCCCGCTGGTTTGGGCTTGAAAATCCATTATCGCGGGTGTACAATTACCCCGAAACTGGCGGGGCGGGTTCCACAGTTTCGCTCCACACTTGGCGCAGTCCTTCAGGCACGGAGGTGATCGCCATGAGGCTCGCGCTTGTCCCTCTCGTATTAGCCTTACTACTCGTGCTCACCACTGACCTGTTTGCAGTCTTTCCTTCCCACCCGGTGCTAGGCCCCGAGGGAAAGGTCTTGTCGGCGAAGACTTTCGTTGAGCAGCCGAGGCTGGCGCCCGGCGGCAAGCGATTCATGGCGATGGGCCAGCAGACCATTGTCGTGATCCTGGTTGAGTTCCCGAGGGATTCAGTTGACGACCCTACGACCGCCATAGTGGATACCTGCGAGGCTGTGACCTTCGCTGCAGGCCACGACACTGCTTACTACAATGGGAAGATCTTCAGCGAGCAGGCCGGATCCCACAGCATGGACGAGTACTGGGATGAGTGCTCGCTCGGCAATATCGACATCACGGGCATAGTCCTCGGCCCCTACACGATGCCCCACTGCATGAAGTACTACGGCTGGGATACCCAGGGCACGGTAGATGATGGCTGGACTGATGACGCGGGCCACACCGATGGCCAGACCTGCATCGGTGGCGTCCAGAGTGGGTCCTGCCGACTGATCGCTGACGCCCTGAGCGCCGCCGATCCAGACATCGACTACTGCCAGTACGACACCGACATGGACACCAACATCGACCACGTCATGATCGTACATGCCGGCCAGGGCCAGGAAGCGGGCAATGTGCCGAGCTACACGCTATGGTCCTATTTCTATTGGGGGCTGCCTTATGGGCCCTATGATGCAAGCCCGGGCTGCCAATTTGCCACCGGCGT
Source organism: bacterium (assembly GCA_035542695.1). Taxonomy (GTDB): domain Bacteria; phylum Arandabacterota; class Arandabacteria; order Arandabacterales; family Arandabacteraceae; genus DATKKY01. The sequence goes on from DATKKY010000271.1 coordinate 2,509, forward strand.
GATGGCGCCGACCGGTTTCATCGTGCCCGAGTACTACGACAGCACCGACAAGTTCCCGCTGGGCACCTTCTGCCACGAGTTCTCGCACAGTATCGGCAACCCCGATCTCTACGATCCGAGCCCGGGATTTGCCAACGTTCCTGACGACAACGATTACCCGGTGTCCGACTGGTGCTTGATGGACCACGGCAGCTGGTGCGGTCCGACCGGTACGGCGGAGCGCCCCAGCCACCTGTGCGCTTTCAACAAGATCGGCGAAGGCTGGGTAAACGTCACAGTGGTGCCGCCCACTCAGAACAAGACCTCCTATACCATCTACGACCTCGAAACCGCTGCCGTGATTCCTCAGGGCAACAACGGCCAGGTCCTCAAGATCGTCGACCCCGGAGGAATGGGTGACTACTGGTTGATTGAAAACCGGGACGTCCGCGATGCCAACACCAACTTCGACAAGTACGACTCGGATTGGTCTGACTGGACTGGCCACGGCGGCCCCGACTCCCTTGATTGCGGGCTCATCATCAGCCACGTCCTGGCTCCCGACCTCTATAGCCTCAACATGGGGAACAACGGCTTCGCGGCGTACGACTATGTTAGTTCTCCCGCGTGTTCCGCTGGGGCGATGCCCTACGAGTTGTGGGTCGAGGACCCAGGTTACGACGACCGCGTGAACGCCGACTACAACGAATGGTGGTATCCCTGGGAAATGAAAGCCGGCGCGGCCTATGCCGACTCGTCCTCGGACGATCCCCATTACCTCTGGAACCAGGTGATTCATGCGAATGCCAACTGCACCCGGACTGCAAGCAGCATCGATGCGGTCGGCGCCAAGGTCACCAACGTTTCGGTCGAGGCAACCAGCGACTGCGCGACCAAGATGACTGCAGACATCTTCGTGCCGGGCTGGGTGCCCGTGATTCACGTTATCCCCGAGCCGCACTTCTGCACGGAATGGTCGATGCTGCACCACGATATTGCCTCCGGCGGGTGGACTTACGGTGGCGGAATCCCGGTGATCACTTCGCCTTTCGACAAGCGCATGAACCTCAAGTGGACTGCGGCTGGATCGACCTATCAGCGGTCATCGCCCGTAGTGACCAACACCAAGGTGCAGATCGGGCCGGGAGACACGGTGACGGGGCTGGTCGTGACCTCCTCCGAGAACGGCTACGTCTATTGTTACAGCGCTGCGGACGGCAGGCCAGTCTGGAGCACCAATCTCGGGGTGCAGCTCCGCTCGACGCCGATTGCGGCAGACACTCTCTATGGCCGCGGCGGAGTCTCGGTGCTGCTCAACCGTGTCTATGTCAGCGCCTCCAATAATCGGCTCTACTATCTGAGTTTGTTGACCGGATCGATTCAGGGATACTGGCCCGCGCCGGCGGGGAACGCCCTCGAGGCAGCGCCCAGAATTGCTATGGTGGAGAACCCGAGCCTGCCGGGCAATTTCGTCCCGCTGGTCTTCGTAGGATCTACAGCAGGGAATATGTATGCTCTGAACGCAACTGGCCCGTCGCTCAGGTGGCAGTACGCTGCTGGTTCCGGGATAAACTGCCCTGTCGCCATGGGCTACCCACAGGTTCAGATCGGCCAGGAGCCAAGGGTCGATGCGATCTTCTTCGGCGATGCAGCAGGCAATCTCAGGTGCGTGAGAGCCTATGACGGCTATTTCCTGTGGGCGCGAACCGTCGGGCCTCTGATTATGGCCTCACCAGTGGTGTGCGACAGCGTTCCGCAGGCGGGGATAACCAGCCAGTCGGATGAAACGGTGATCGTGGCGACCGGCATCGGGCGCGTCTTTGCCATGGATGCGACGACCGGCAACCAGCTCTGGTACTACGACACCGGAACAACCAACGCGATCAACTCGAGCCCGTCGGCCGCGGTGGACCGGGCCTACAACTGGGGCATGGTCTGGTTCGAGTCCACCACGGGCACCGTCTATTGCATCCATCTGGGGGCGCCCAAGGGAACCTCAAGGTTGATCTGGAGCTACTCGACGGGCGTGGGGACGGCATCGTCGCCAGGCGTGGTCCTGCCCTACGGCATGCTGCCCTTGAGCTTTGATCGGGCCGGCGATCCGATATATCCGCCTGAGGGCGCCACCGGCGATCCCGCGCGCGACGGCGTGGTTTACTTGGGTTGCGGTGGTGGCGGTGGTGGGCGGATCATCGCGCTGGATGCTGCGAACGGCACGCTCGTCTGGGATCATACGATGGCTCAGTCCGTGAATTCCTCACCCGCTCCGACGCTGGGACGCCTCTACGTTTCGGCGGACATGCTTTACTGCTTCGTGCCTGACGAAGCGGCGGGTGTCGGT
>DATKKY010000272.1:0-2699 GCA_035542695.1 bacterium
CGCTTGTGACGTTCACCCGGTAGATGCCCGGGCCACCCCCTGGCACCAACACGCTGTTCGAATGGAAATAGACCCGCGAGCCGTCTTCGGCGACGGCAACCGTGCCGTCGACGTCAGCCTCGACGCCTGCCCCCACGCAGGTCAAGCATCTGACGCTTTCGCTTGCGAGGTCATAGCGGTAGATATCGCTGCCGCCCGATCCGCACTGACTGGAAGCCGTGTCGGACGCAGCCAAGCGTGCCTGGGTCGAGAAGAAAGCCGCGCCGGGAGTGCTGCGAATGAACAGCGCTTGACAGGAGGGGCCCGATACGGGTGCGGGCGAGACGCGCTTGGTCTGGCCGGTTTCAAGATCGCGCACATAGAGTTGTTCCGGGCTACCGCAGGAGTTGCCGCGCGAGCGGAAGAAGGAAAGCTTGCCGTCGGCAGAGAGCCAGTGGGGGTAACGGGTGGGTTCCGATTCCCGCTGAATGGCACCGCAGGCGGGGAAGGAGCCGTCGGGGAGCTGGTCGATCTCTTCGGGCGTGCCGGAAGAAACATCGAAGATGTGAGAGACGCCCGCGACCTTGGTCCAAATCGCCACCAAAGAGAGGTCATCGGAGACCAGCGGTTCGAGCAAACCCTGTTCTCCTGGCGGACCCCAGATCTTGCTCGGCGAACCATTAGGGGAAAAGCGATAGAGGGCCGTGTGTCCGATTTCACCGCTGCCGTTGGCGGCCACAAAGGAGGAAAGGTCGGAGTTGGCGTAGGGAAAGAGCCACGAGGAGCCGACCGATTCTTCGCGGCTGGGGAAGATGTTCTTGTTCTGCCAGCCGCTCGCGGTGCGTTCGGAGAAGACTTCGTTGAGCTCATCGCCGTAACTCGATATCGGGTTGCCGCCGTGACTGATGTAGACGACGCGTTCCCCGTTGTCGGAGATTGCAGCCACCCCGGAGACCGGGTTCCCCCCGGCATCCGGCAGGCTGACCTGCTCATAGGCGCGATCGGAGCCGGGAGGTCCCGGGAAGTGCCCATGAGAGAGCGGTTCGTCAGATGACCTCGTGCTCATGGTCATGTCCCCGCCGTACACCGGCGAACCCTGGCCATTTTCCGCAACTACACGGTAGTGGTAGACAGTATTCGGGGCAAGGCCCTCGAGTTGCTGAGCTACCAATTGGTAGCTGCTGCCAGAGCCCATGGAGCGCCCTTCGCTCAAAGCGCATGGGCTCGTTTCGCAGGAGCCTTCGGATCCGTATTCGAAGCGGTAAGTCGTGGCACTGCCCTGTGGGTCGACGCGGCCGCTGATAAGGGCGGTGGTGGCGCTGCGGATGGGCGAGCCCGTCGTCTCGACCAACGGAGCAGCGCCCAGGGTGGTGAAGGTGAGCGCCGAGCTTATGACCGGACTGGCCAGTTTACGTGTGGCGACAAGGCGCACGTGATAGGTGGTGTTGGCCAACAGACCCCCAGCCGCCGGTTGCAAGGCGACGGTAATCGCCTGCGGTGCTTCCTGGGCGCCCAGTTCCACCTCTGGCATCGAGCGCCAGGTCGTCCCATCGGTGGAGAACTCGAGGTGATAGCTCGTTGCCGGTGGACCGTTGGGATTGATCGTGCCATGAACTTCGGCTGAATGAGCAGTGATTCCCGAGATCGAGTCAAGCGAAGCGGTAGGCGGCGGGCCGACAGTATCGAGTACGAAGATACGAGCGCCCGATGCCTCGTAGAGCCGACCTGTGGAGGGTTCGGCCGCAAGCGTACTGGCGGCAGTTCCAGTTCCGGAAGTTTCATCGGCCGCTGCCGGAGGCGTGGTCAAGCCCGGAGGGTGTCCGGAGCCGAATAGCTGAATCGTTGCGCTGTTTCCGACGTACAGCATGTCGGTTTCTGGCCCGACTCCGTCAGGATCAGGTTCGACCACGAGTGCGGTTGGAGCGCCCGTCAATGGTCCAACACCGCCCTGATTCAGGGTCGCCACTTCCGCGGTGCCGCCACTGAGCGGCACCGTACCGTTGGATGCAACAATCTGCGGCACGTTGATGTGAGAAAGCGTGCCCTGGAACACAAAGGCACCGCCAAGGCCACTGATGCCCAAATCCTGCTTTGCTGCGACATTACCGGCGCCAATCGAAGGCAAAGCGGCAAGGGCGCTCTGAATTTCAGCTGCGCTCGCATTGTACGGAAGATCGCCGGTACTTTCGCCTTCGAAACTGAGCCTGTATTGGCCCGCTGTCGCTGTTACTCTGACGGACTGGAGCTCGTTGCTGGGAAGCCTGATCGGAGCAAGGAAGCCGACGCCTTCGCCGTCTGCATTTTCGGTGTCGTACCGCACGATTTCAGCGCTCGGGAAGCGCGAGTCGCCATTCGTGGCATAGACAATGCCCCGCGAATCAACCGCCACCCGTTCGGGATAGCTGAAAAACTCGAAGAGCGCAGAAGACCCGAATGATCCGGGCGAGGTTCCATCGAGCTTGTAGGTGTCGATTCGGTTGTTACCGGTGTCAGCCACATAAACGCTGCCGCTGGCCGGGTTGCCATCGGGCTGGCTGACCGCGAGCGATTTAGCCGCGTATTCCGCCGGTCCGAGGCCAATCTGCCCGGCTCCCGAACCGCTTAGACCTGCCTTGCAGACATCGATGCCGGCCTTGCAGATCTCGTAGGCAGTGCCATTGTTGTCGGGTCCCGACGCGACGACGTCCCAGCCAAACGAGCGTGCAAATTGACCCGTGGCA
>DATKKY010000273.1:0-10775 GCA_035542695.1 bacterium
GGGGCGGAGGGTCGCTCGAAGACCTCTGGACTTTCAACGAGGAGGCGGTCGCCCGGGCCATAAGTGCCTCGGACTTGCCGGTGGTTTCGGCTGTAGGCCACGAGATCGACTTCACCATAGCTGACTTTGTGGCAGATGCGCGGGCGGCGACGCCGACGGCTGCTGCCACGATCGTGCTGGCCGACTACGTGGATGTGCGGGCCAGGCTTGACGGGCTAGTGCGGCGCGCGATCCAGGAGATGCGGGGCCGGATCGACTCCGAGGTCGACTTCATCGAGGGCCTTGGCTCGCGCTACGGCTTGCGGCGGATTGGCGACCGGATCTTGACCGCCGCCCGGGACCTGGATGAAGCGATCACTTCGGCTGAACGGAGCGTGAGAGCTGCCATCGAGAACCGAGGGGCGGCGCTGGCGGCCGTCGCCGGCAAGATCCAGGCTCTAAATCCCTTGGCGACCTTGGCCCGGGGTTATGCAGTGTGCTACAAGGGCATGACCGGGGAGCGGGTCGTCAGCTACACCCAGGTTGGCCCCGGCGACAAGGTCCGCGTGCTTTTCGCTGAGGGCCGGGCGATCTGCGAGGTGGAAACATCAGAAAAGGAGACGGGCTAGATGGCTGAGCCGAGTTTCGAGGAAGCAATGAAGAGGATCGAGGCCATCGTTGCTGACCTCGAGAAGAGCGATATCCCTCTGGAGCAGGCTCTCGAGCGCTTTGAAGAGGCCGTCAAGCTGGCGAAGATGTGCCACCGGAAACTGGATGAAGCCCAGAAGAGGGTGACCAAGCTAGTCGGCACCGAAGATGGCGGTTTTGCGCTTGAACCGTTCGAGGAATCACGGGAAGATTGACCGCATGAACCAGACGGGCAAGATCGATATCAAGTCGTACATGGAAGCCAGGCGAGCGCTGGTGGACCAGGCCCTCGAGCGGTACCTGCCTGCGGAGAATACCTATCCCGAGAACCTATCGCAGGCAATGCGTTACAGCGTGATGAGCGGTGGTAAGCGGTTCCGGCCGATTCTCTGCATCGCAAGCTTCGAAGCTTGCGCCGGCGAAGGCGACGCAGTCGTGCCGATCGCCTGTGCGATCGAGCTGGTCCACACATATTCATTGATTCATGATGATCTGCCGTGCATGGACGATGACGACCTGAGGCGCGGACGGCCGACAAGCCATAAGGTATTCGGGGAGGCCGTCGCCGTGCTGGCCGGGGATGCTCTCTTGAGCTTCGCGGTCGAACTTGTGATGCGAGAGGGCCCCAGGCTGGTGCCGCCGGAGCGTATCGTGCGTATCGTGGGCGACCTCTTCAAGGCTGCCGGGCCCGAAGGCATGGTTGCCGGGCAAGTGGTGGACATGGCAAGCGAAGGCAAGGCCGCTGACGCCGAGACCGTTGGTTTCATACATCGCCACAAGACCGGGGCTCTGATCGCAAGTGCGGCCAGGTGCGGCGCGATCGCCGCTGGCGCCATCGAATCAGTGATCGAACGGCTTTCCACGTATGGAGCCAGGGTAGGGCTGGCTTTCCAGATCGTGGACGATGTGCTTGACGTCGAGGGGAAGTTCGGCGGTCTCAAGGCCGCGTCGGGACTGGATCAGAAGAAGCAGAAGATGACGTACCCAGTGGTCTTCGGGCTTGAGGAGTCGAAGGCCGTTGCGGCCCGTTTAGTGCGTGAAGCGAAGGATGCTATTGCGCCACTCGGGCAGGCCGGCTTACCTTTACAGCTACTGGCCGATCTGGTAGTCAATCGGTCCTCGTGAGGAGGTCTCGACCACGGCTCTGCTGGACGGCATTGAGGGCCCTCAGGATGTCAAGAAGCTCGCGACGGCCCAGCTGCCCTTGCTTGCGAAGGAACTCCGGGAGAAGATCGTCTCGGTAGTTTCGCGGACGGGGGGGCACCTCGCTCCGAGCCTTGGCGCGGTCGACCTCGCGGTGGCACTTCACTACTGTTTTGACTCCCCCAGGGACAAGATCATCTGGGATGTCGGTCACCAGGCTTATGCCCACAAGCTGCTGACCGGCAGAAAGGCCGGCTTTGAGCAGCTTAGAAGGGCCGGTGGAGTGAGCGGCTTTCCGCGAATCGACGAGAGCGAGCATGACGCCTTCGGGACCGGCCATGCGAGCACATCGATCTCCGCCGCAGTGGGGCTGGCTTGCGCCCGGGACTTGAAAGGTGAGAAGCACCGGGTGATCGCCGTGATCGGCGATGGTGCCCTCACCGGTGGGCTGGCTTTCGAGGGACTCAATCAGGCCGGCCACCTCAAGCGCGATCTAATCGTGATCCTCAACGATAACAAGATGTCCATATCCGACAATGTCGGGGCGCTCTCACAGTACATGACGAGGCTGATATCCGCGCCGGTCTATCGAAGGTTTGAGGCCGACGTCTGGGAGCTCCTGGGCAAGGTGCCGTCAGTCGGCTTCCGGGCGCGGGGTCTGGCAAGGAGAATCAAGGAAAGCCTCAAGAGCCTGATTGTTCCGGGCATCCTGTTTGAGGAGCTGGGCTTCCGCTATTATGGGCCCGTGGATGGGCATGATATCGAGCAGATGGTCGAGGTCCTGAACCATATCAAGCAATTTAAGGGACCACAGATAGTCCACGTGATCACTACCAAGGGCAAGGGCTATTCCCACGCCGAGAACGATTGCAGCCGTTTCCACGGCATAGGATCATTCGACAAACAGACAGGAATTGGGGAGAAGACCTCTGACATTCCGTCATACACCGAGGTGTTTGGGAGTACCCTGGTTGAGATTGCAGCTCGCAGGCCGGACATCGTAGCGGTCACGGCCGCCATGCCCGACGGCACCGGGCTGACCCTCTTCCGGGAGCGGTTTCCGGAGAGGTTCTTCGATGTCGGGATTGCCGAGCAGCACGCCACTACCTTTTCGGCTGGACTTGCGCGCGCGGGTCTCAAGCCGGTGCTCGCGGTCTATTCCACATTCTTGCAGCGGGCCTTCGATCAGATCGTGCATGATGTTGCGCTCCAGAGGCTCCCGGTCGCCTTTGCGATTGACCGCGGTGGCTTGGTTGGAGAAGACGGCCCGACTCATCACGGGGCCCTGGATCTGAGCTACTTGGGTCAAGTGCCCAACATGGTGGTGATGGCGCCGAAGGACGAGAATGAGCTGCGGCATATGCTGGCGACGATGGTCGAGTACGACGATGGCCCGATCGCGATGAGATATCCGAGGGACCACGGCCAGGGGGTAGCGTGTGACGAGCCGCCCCGGCCACTGGAGATTGGCAGAGGCGAAGTCCTTGCTCGCGGCAGCGAGGTCGCGCTTTTCGGCATAGGCTCGATGGTAGCGCCGTGCCTGGAGGCGGCTCGGCGGCTCGCTCAGGATGGCGTGAGTGCCTGGGTGATCAACGCCCGCTTCGTCAAGCCTCTCGACTCGGTGCTCATTTGCGAGGTCGCCTCGACGGCAGCGGTTGCCGTGACCGTGGAGGAGAACGTCGTACGAGGGGGGTTCGGTAGCGCCGTGGCGGAGATGCTTGCTGGCAAAGGCATATGCACCCCCCTACTCACGCTCGGCCTGCCTGATAGGTTCATAGGGCACGGTCGCCGGAACGAACTCCTCGACGAAGTCGGGCTCTCTAGTGACGGCATTGTGCAGGCTGTCAAGCGGCGGCTATCGACGTGTAGGTGATGCTATGGTCAAGACTTGTGGAGTGATTGCCAATCGCAGGAAGCAGGGAATCGACACGATTCTAATGCGGCTGATATCCTGGTTGGGCTCAAAGGGAGTGACCGCGCTCGTATGGGACGATCTGCAAGGCCTCGTGCCCGAGGCGACCCTGAGACCGCTTGAGGATATTGCTGCCGGAAGCGACCTTGTGGTTGCCCTCGGAGGTGATGGCACGCTCTTGAGGGCTGCACGGGTGGTGGGAAGCCGCCTGACTCCGGTGGTCGGCGTCAACGTTGGCAGCCTGGGCTTCCTGACCGAGGTCACAATTGAGGAAATGGATCAGGCCCTGGACGCGATCCTGAAGGGCGAGTACGCATCCGAAGATCGCATGAACCTCGACGCTTTGGTGGTGAGAGGCCAGCGGGAAGTCGAGAGGTTTACTGCTCTCAATGACCTGGTAATCAACAAGGGCGCGCTGGCGCGAGTGATCGAAATGAAGATGACGGTTGATGGCCACTATGTCGCCGACTACACGGCCGACGGACTCGTTGTCTCGACACCGACGGGATCGACAGCCTATTCGCTTTCGGCGGGTGGCCCGATCGTCAATCCCAAGATGGACGCCATCATAGCGACACCGATCTGTCCCCACACGCTTGGTGTGAGACCGATGCTCCTCTCGGCTGAGCAAGTACTTGTGGTGGAGCTGTGGGCAGGTCATGGGGTCAACGGAGAGCCAGAAGTGAAGCTGACCGTGGACGGTCAAGTGGGCTTCGATCTCCTTTCGGGCGACATCGTCAGTTTCAAACGATCCCAGCAACGGACGCGGTTGGTCCTCTCACGCGAAAGATCGTTTTACGAAGTCCTTAGGCAGAAGCTCAGATGGGGCGATACCCGCAGGAAATCCTAGCATGCTGCGCGAACTCAGAGTGACCGACTACGCTATCATTGACAAACTGGCTGTGCACTTCGATCCCGGCCTCAATATCCTCACGGGCGAGACCGGCGCCGGCAAGTCCATTATTGTGGGAGCGCTGAGTTTCGCCCTGGGGGAGAGGGTATCGGAGGATGTGATCAGGAAGGGCGCTGCCGCTTGCCGGGTGGAAGCGGTGTTCGACTTGAGCCAGAGCAAACCCAGGTCCGGGGATGCTCAGGTCACGATCGCGCGGGAGATCTCGCGGGATGGCCGCTCCAAGTGCTCGGCCAGCGGCAAGTCCATCTCGCTTACAGCCCTTCGCGAGCTGGGCAACGATCTGGTCGACTTCCACGGCCAGCACGAACACCAGGTGATCCTCAACGTTGCCAGCCACATCGATTTCCTCGACGATTTCGGTGGCCTTCACGCGGCGAGGAACGAACTGGCTGCCAAGCGGCGGTGCTTCCTGGAGGCCTCGAGGCGGCTCGCATCGTTGCGGGGTCAGATTGACGAGCTGCGCACCAAGGAAGACTTCATAAGGCATGAGATTGAAGAGATCGAAACCCTGGGGCTCAAGGCCAACGAAGATGCCCAGATCGAGCAGGATATCAAGGTGCTGGCCAATGCCGAGAAGATAATCCAGGTCGGCAGCGAGGCCACAGAGATGCTTTACGACAGTGAGGATGCAGCCATCAAGTTGGTTTCCAGGGCGAGGTTGCTGCTTGAGAAGTTAGCTCCCTACTCGGCGGATTTCGCCTCGCTCGGCGAGAGCCTCGACCAGGCTCATATGATCGTGAAGGAAGTGGGCGAGAGCCTCCGGGATTCGCTCGGTCGGATTGACCTTGATGCGTCACGGCTGGAGTACCTCCGGGAGCGGGGGGCCGCGATTGAGAGGGTCAAGCGCAAGTTCGGCAAGAGCGTCGATGAAGTGCTGGCCCACCTCAAGGGCCTCAAGGCGGGGCTTGCCAACCGGGATGACCTGGAAGCTGAAGTCAAGCGTTTGGATGCTGAGCGGGCCCGCCTAGCGAGGGAAGTGGTTGTCGAGGCGACGGCGCTTTCGCGGAAGCGGAAGACCATCGCGGAGCGCTTCCAGAAGCTGGTCGAGACCGAACTGAAGTCCCTCGGGATGGAAGGTGGGGCCTTCAGGGTGGTGTTTGAGCTACTGGAGGATGGTGAGCCGATCGCTGCCGGCGACGAACCCATAGTTGTCGGCGAGAAAGGCATTGATACCGCTGAGTTCTTCATTCGTACTAACAAGGGAGAGGACCTGCTGCCGCTGAGGCGAATCGCATCGGGTGGGGAGATCTCCCGGGTGATGCTGGCTCTGAAACGCGTCCTGGCCGAGGTGGACCGGGTCGGGGCGTTGGTATTTGATGAGATCGATGCCGGGATTGGGGGGAGCATAGCATCGGTTGTGGCGGCGAAACTGCGTGAAGTAGCGAACGCGCGTCAAGTGATCTGCATTACCCATTTGCCCCAGATCGCGGCGGCTGCTGATCTGCACCTGGCGGTGGACAAGGCGACAAGCGGCGGCCGCACCGTGACCGAAGTGACTGAAGTTGAGGGGGAGGGCAGGGTTCGGGAGCTGGCTCGGATGCTGGCTGGGAGCAAACCTTCCAGGTCGGCAGTCGCCCATGCCGAAGAGATGCTCAAGCGGTCGGCCTCAAGATGAAAGGGAGAAGCATGGCTGCCAAAGTCTATTTCGTTGATATGCGGGCTACGGTCGAGGTGAACCTGTTGGCACGGTTCGTTGATTGCATGGAGAAGGCAGGCGTCACTAAGGTCGCGGGTCCAAAGGATTTGGTCGGAGTAAAGCTCCATTTCGGCGAAAAGGGCTGCACAGCCTATCTCAAGCCCACATACGTCAGGACGGTGGTCGAGACTTTGGCCAAGACGGGTTGCTCGGTTTTCTTGACTGATGCCAACACGCTCTACGGCGGCTCGAGGTCGGACAGCATCCGGCATCTTAAGACGGCCTTTGAGCACGGGTTCTCGTATGCTTCCATGGGAGCCCCCGTGATTATCGCTGACGGCCTCAAAGGGACCAGCTATCAGACCGTCAAGATCGACGGCAAGCACTTCCAGTCGGTCAAGATTGCGGCGGACATTGCCCGGGCTGATGCTCTGGTGGTGCTTACCCACGTCAAGGGACACGAGCTGACGGGCATTGGCGGGGCCTTGAAGAACATGGGGATGGGTTGCGGCAGCCGTGCTGGCAAGCTGTCGATGCACTCGGATGTCCGGCCCTACGTCGGAGACAAGTGCGTCGGCTGTGGCACCTGCCTCGGTTGGTGCCCGGTAACCGCTATAACGCTCAAAGACAAGAGGGCCATGATCGCGAGCAAGATCTGTATTGGTTGCGGGGAGTGCATGTTTGTCTGCCCAGAGCGGGCGATCAAGTTCCAATGGGACGACTCCTACAAGGCCGTCCAGGAGAAGATCGCTGAGTACGCGCTGGGAGTGGCGAAGCCCAAAGGCGAGAAGATCGCCTACGTCAACGTGCTGATGGATATCGCTCCCCAGTGCGATTGCTATCCCTTCTCCGACGCCAGTATCGTCGCCAACCTGGGTATCCTGGCGTCATTAGACCCCGTGGCGATCGATCAGGCCTCTGCTGACCTGATCAATCAGGCGCCTGGAGTTCCGGGCACGCTGGTCAAGGACACCAGGCCCGGGAGCGACAAGTTCCGCGATATTTACCCTGAGCTTGACTGGACCATTCAGATCAGGCATGCGGAAGAGATCGGCTTGGGCACCAGTAAGTACACCCTGGTCAGGGTCTGAGCCTCAGCTGGGTGACGCTGCACACACACGGCCAAGGCACCTGCTGGAAGCCTTGACAGCCTCCAGTGCTGGGAGTAATATGACAAACCGCAGAGTTAACTGGGGCAGTTCACAGTCATAAAGCCACAACAGGGAGGTCCTTATGCGTGCCGAAGCCGCAACGATGTTTATAGGCTTGATGTTGATGTGCCTGCTTGTGTGATTCCGTGGCTGCTGCCTCGATCCCGAGGCTGGAGTTTCCGGATCAGGTAGCTGACTGCGGCTCGTTTGGGCGCGGGGACGGTGGACAGTTGCAAGCACGGAGGGAAAGGAAAATGCTGAGATCAGGATCTGGACCGCGGAGCTCGCGGGACTGTGCCTTTGCGGCGCGAACGCTGATTTGCGTGGTCGCCGTACTCCTGGCATGCGGGGGAGCCGCTCTCAGCATGCCTGCTCGGATTGGTCTGCATGTGGGTCCCAGCATGCCCAGTATCCAGGGCGGCACCAGCGAGCAGAGCAAAGGGTACACAAGCAGACTTGGCCCCTACTTTGGAGTTTCGATCGATTATGACTTGGGGCCTAAGCTTTCCGTGCGAACTGAAGTCAATTTTGCCTCTGAGGGGGGCAAACGCAATGGCATGCAGCCGGTTTCGGCGGACCAGATCGGCGATTTGCCGATCCCCCCAGGCATTACTCTCTACGCCGACTTTGATAATGAGGACATCCTGGACTACATCGAGATTCCAGTGATGGCCAGGCTTACGTGGGGGCGCAGGCATCACTTTTTTGTGGAGGCAGGTCCTTACGTCGGCTTCCTGGCGCGTGCCAAGGCGGTCACTAGTGGGTCGAGCTCGCTCTACATTGATGAAGCGGGTACGCCCCTTGTGATCGATGACCAGCCGCTGCCGCCGGTCTCCTTCGACGCTCATACTGACATCAAGGAAAGCATCAACTTCCTGAGTTCCGGGCTGGCCGGGGGCCTTGGCCTGGAAACTCCTGTCGGGCCGGGCGACATCGTGCTGGAGACTCACTTCTCCCTCGGGCTCAGCAATATCCAAAAGCACCCCGATGTGGACGGCCGAAACAACACGGGTGCCGCAGTCCTGACGCTCGGGTACTCGTACCCGATGGGTGGGGAGAGGTAGTCCGCAGGCGGTAACTCCCAGATAGCTGCTCAGATCTCATCCGGAGTCAGCAACTACTTGTACATTGCCTTGATGTGTCCCCTGGTAGCAGGTTCGGTTTTGCTCGACCCACAGCTGCACCCCAAGCCCGAGGCACCAATCAGGCCGCAGTCGTAGCCGGCAGGGTGGTTTCTGGGATTTGGTACTTCATCAACAGTCCTCACCGTGATAGAATAAGATTCTGCAAGGGAGGGGGCCATGAGAGCGGTGGGTGACTCAGACTCCACTCTGAAGCTGGCCGGCAGCCGGCCGTGGTCAGGCCTGCCGCTTGTCATATTGACGGCAGTGCTTCTAGCGACGTCGGCGCAGGCTGGCTGGATTCCTGATCAACGACTCACGGAAGACGCGGCGAAATCCCAACTGGCGGGCAATGGTGCTCGCTGCCTTGCGGCGGGCCAAGCTGGCAGTGTGCATCTTGTGTGGTACGACTACCGTGACGGCAACCCCCAGATTTACTACAAGAAGTTCGATGGTATGACCTGGACTCCAGATCAGCGGATCACGGCTGATCCGGCTTACGCGTACAATCCTTCCATCGCGACCGACCCTTGGAGCGGCCTTCGCTTGGTGTGGCAGGACGCTCGGGACTACAACTACGAGATCTATTACAAGTACTTCGATGGTGTGCTGTGGGGCGCCGACCAGAGGCTGACGAATTGCGTTGGCAGTTCACGGGACCCGTCGATGGCTGTCGATGGCAGTGGGATAGTCCATCTGGTCTGGCGAGACGATAGGGATGGCAATGACGAGATCTACTACAAGCGCTTCGACGGGACGTCTTGGAGTGCGGATCTGCGATTGACTTCAGCCGCGGGTGCGTCCTTTGGCCCGACCATCGTGGTCGACCAGCAGGGCAGGCTGCACGTTGTTTGGTACGATAACAGGGATGGCAACTATGAGATCTACCGCAAGGTGTTCGATGGATCCAGTTGGAGCGCCGACGAGCGGGTGACCAACGATGCTGGTACGTCCGAGAAACCGTCGGCGGCGGTTGACTCCGACGGCAGGGTCCACGTAGTCTGGGACGATAATCGGAGCGGAGCGTTCGAGATCTATCACAAGGTGTGGGATGGGGCGGTGTGGAGTTCGGATGAATCAATCAGCTCTGGGTCGATCGCCGCGTTGGCACCGGCGGTTGCGGCGGGGGATAGTGGTTCATTGCACGTCGCCTGGTCCGACAAGCCGACTGCCAGTGACAGCACGGAGATCTACTATAGGAAGTTCGATGGCACGAGCTGGGGGGCGGTCGAGCGCCTGACCAGCGCTGCAAAATCCTCGGAGAGCCCTGCAGTAGAGGTAGATGCGTATGGCCAAAACCATGTGGTCTGGCGGGACAATCGCGATGCTAACCTTGAGATCTACTGGAAGTGGAACCCCAGACCGTTGCCGCCGCCAGAGATAGTTGCGGTCGCCCCGGATAGCGGCTTTCATCTAGATACGGTCACGATGGAGATTTCCGGGGCAGACTTAATCTGGCCGATTTCGGTCCGCCTGGAGAAGTCCGGAGAGCCGACCATGGTGGCTGATTCGATAAATCGGATTTCTTCTTCTCATGTGAGCTGCAATGTCAAGTTGGTGGGGGCCCCTGGGGCCTGGGATGTCATCGCTGAGAACGTCGATGGACAGGAGGATACTCTGCCGGCCGCCTTCCGTCTCATGTCCCTGCCGAAGCCTGAGGTCATCTCAGTGGCACCTGACAGCGGAGCCTTTAGAAGCACCGTAACAGTCAACATATGGGGCGGAGTCTATGTCCCGCCTGACTCCGTATGGCTCGAGATGGCCGGGCAATCGCGGCTCGTCGGCAAGAACGTGACCAGGCTCTCACTCGACCATCTTGCCTGTGACTTCACGCTTTCGGGCATCGCCGGTTCGTGGGATGTCGTCGTAGTTAACGCGGACGGCCAGCGCGACACGCTCCCCGTGGCGTTCCGGGTGCTGCCCGTGCCGGGTTTTAGAATCGAGGCGATCGCACCCGACAGCGGATGGAGCAATGAGGGTCTTAACGTCTCCGGCATTCTGGGCAGTTCGTTCTTGGCACCCGTCCAGGTGTGGCTTGGGAGGGCCGGCGAGCCGAGCATCTGGCCTCAGAACGTAGCGGTCGTCTCTTCGACCAAGATCACGTGCTGGGCAAGCCTGGAGGCAACCTCCGCTGGCAGGTGGGACGTTCTGGTCAAGAACGCTGACGGTGTCACTGACACGCTGGTGGGAGGCTTGGTAGTGCTGCCGGCAGAATGGACCACCGATACCAGGCTGACCGCCACCGCGGCCACGTCCGTGCT
This sequence comes from bacterium, assembly GCA_035542695.1. Taxonomy (GTDB): domain Bacteria; phylum Arandabacterota; class Arandabacteria; order Arandabacterales; family Arandabacteraceae; genus DATKKY01. The sequence goes on from DATKKY010000273.1 coordinate 10,765, forward strand.
GACGTACTCAC
>DATKKY010000274.1:0-4081 GCA_035542695.1 bacterium
CTTGACACCGAAGTAATCCGCAAGGTGCTTGACCATACCTCGCATGTTGTCGAAGCCGGCATACTCGATCGCCGATTCCGATGTCGCCACCAAGACCGGCGAATGCATCTCTGCCGCTGCCTCGAATATCGCCTGGGAGATCTCCAGATTACTGGTGTTGAAAGCGCCGACAGCATAACCCTTCTGCCTGGCGGGAACCAGAATGTCCTTTGCCGAAACCAACGCCATTGCGGTCCTCCCTGCCTAACCGAAGAAGAGCGAGGCCATCTCGTAGAGCTCCATATCAACCTTCTTGAGTTGGAGGGCCTCCTCCATTCCTACCGAAATGACCTTGTTGCCCCTCAGTGCGACCATCTTGCCAAATTCGCCTTTCTCGACCAGCTCACAGGCCTTGACCCCAAATCGGGTGGCAAGCACCCGGTCGGTGGCGGTAGGAGTCCCACCCCGCTGCACGTAGCCCAGCACGGAAACCCTGGTCTCGAACCCGGTCCTCCGCTCGATTTCCCGGCCGAGGACATTGCCTATCCCGCCGAGGCGAACGTGGCCGAACTCGTCAACCTGAGCATCCTGAACAATCAGGCTGCCGTCGACGTCTCCGTTGGTCAGGAACTTGGCCCCTTCAGCCACCACGATGATCGAGAAGCTCTTGCCGCGCTTCTGCCGCTTGGTAATCATGTCGCACACAACGTCAACCTCAAAGGGCTTTTCAGGAATCAAGATCACGTCGGCCCCACCGGCGAGTCCCGCGAACACTGCAATCCACCCGGTATGCCTGCCCATCACCTCGACAACGATAACTCTGTGATGGGACTCAGCAGTGGTGTGAAGCCTGTCAATAGCTTCAGTGGCAATGTTGACAGCCGTATCAAAGCCGAAGGTATAATCGGTCCCCGCCAAGTCGTTATCGATAGTCTTGGGAACCCCGACGGTTTTCATGCCCATCTTGAACATCTTGTGGGCAACGCCGAGCGTGTCCTCCCCACCAATCGCCACCGTCGCGTCTATGCCGAGCTTGGCAGCGTTTTCCAATATCAGCTCCGGTCCGCCGCTTTGCTTAAAGGGATTGGTGCGGCTAGTGCCGATGATCGTGCCGCCCTTGGGAAGTATGCCCGAGACTGTCCCCAGGTCCAAAGGTATGAAGTCTTCAGCGAGGTAACCGCCCCAGCCGTTCTTGATCCCGTAGACTTCCCAGCCGTACTGCACCAAGGACTTCCTGACGACCCCTCGTATCACTGCGTTCAGGCCGGGACAATCCCCACCACCGGTCAAGACCCCAATCCGCATTGCAATCGAACCTCCTTAAGAGCAGCTATGGAAACGGAACTGAAGGCTAGGTACTGCAGAAATCTAATCGAGGCGGTCGAGGACTGTCAAGGCATTTCACCCGCCAAGTGGGGGCTCAAGTGCCCCTGCGGCCAGCATTGGCGGCCTCCAGCCGCCGCACCGCCTGCCCCGCCGCCTGCTGCTCGGCCTCTTTCTTGCTCCGACCCGTGCCGAATCCCCATGTCCGCTGCCGAATCATCACCTCGACGTGGAAGACCTTCCTGTGTTCCGGGCCCATGCGCTTGACCACTCGGTACTGGGGGTGGGTCCTGAACCGGGCCTGACAGATCTCCTGAAGTTTGCTCTTGTTGTCGATCTCGAGGTGTTCAGACGAGTGATTGGTGGCGGCCTCTACAATCTGGTCCCGGACGAAATGAAAGGCTCGGTCATAGCCGCCGTCCAGATAGACCGCGCCGATCACCGCTTCGAGTGCATCAGCGCTTAAAGACAGTAGGGCGCGCTCGTCATCTTTGATCTCGTCCCTGGCATATTTGAGGAAATCCAGTATGCCCTTGTCGATGCCGATCTTCCCCAGAACACTCTTGTTGACCACCCTCGAGCGCGCCTTGGTGAGATCTCCTTCGTCGGCATCGCTCATCGACTGAAAGAGGCTGTCGGTCACCACAAGACCGAGCACTGAATCACCGAGGAACTCGAGTCTCTCGTTGGACACTATCGCGCCGTTGGGACTGAGGCTGGACCGGTGGGTTAACGCAATTCCGAGGAGCTCCGGATCGTTGAACCGGACGCCAAACTTCTTGTCAAAAGCTGCGACCAGCCGGTCCGCAGCGCGTTTCTGACCCAAGCCCGCTAACTTGTGGAATTGCCGCTCAAGCCATCCTGCACTCAAGACTATCGCCTACCGCTCCTCATACGCTCTGACCACTAACGAGACATTGTGGCCGCCGAAGCCGAAGGAGTTGCTGAGAACCGATCGAACAGTCATGGCCCTGGCCTCGTTGGGAACGTAGTCGAGGTCACAGTCCGGGTCCGGATTCTCATAGTTGATTGTGGGATGGACCCGGCCATCCCTGATCGAGAGCACGCACCCAATCAGCTCAACAGCCCCCCCGGCCCCAAGCAGATGCCCGACTATCGACTTGGTCGAATTGACGGGCACGTGGTAAGCATGCTCACCAAAGACTGCCTTGATGGCAACCGTCTCGATCTGGTCGTTGTATGGGGTCGAAGTGCCGTGAGCATTTATCAGCGAGACATCTGCAGGCCTAAGGCCAGCGTCCTTCAAAGCCAGCCTCATGGCCATCGCAGCACCCTCGCCCTGCGGATCGGGCGCGGTCATGTGGTGAGCATCAGCCGACATACCGTATCCGGCTAGTTCCGCATAGATCCTAGCACCCCGTGCCTTCGCATGGTCCAGTGTTTCCAGAACAAGGACTCCCGCCCCCTCACCAAGCACAAAACCGTCCCGGTCCTTGTCAAAAGGCCGGCTGGCCCTAGCCGGTTCGTCATTCCGCCGGGACAGCGCCTTCATTGAGGCAAAGCCCGCAACCGTCATGGGCGTCACCGAAGCCTCCGCCCCCCCCGCCAGCATCACGTCCGCATCTCCGTGCTGAAGTATGCGAAAAGCCTCGCCGAGCGCGTGGGCACTTGATGCACAGGCGGAGACTGTCGCGAAGTTGGGCCCCTTGAAACCGCCCCGCATCGAGACCATCCCCGAAGCCATGTCCACTATCATCATAGGCACGAAGTAGGGGCTGACCCTCGCGGGCCCTTTGGTCATCAGGTTGGTGTGCTGCGCTTCAAGTGTGCCAATGCCGCCTACCCCGGAGCCGATCACCACTCCAATCCTCGAAGGGTCTTCTTTATCGCTACTCAGCGCCGCATCTCTCGCGGCCGCCTCCGCGGCGACAATGGCGAGCTGAACGAAGCGGTCCAGCTTCCTGGCCTCAATCCGGTCCATGTAATTCTCGGGATTGAAGCCTTTGGCTTCTCCAGCTATCTGAACCGCGAAATTGGTCGGATCGAAATGAGTGATCCTAGCAATGCAGCTACGGCCGCCGAGGCAATTGCTCCAGAACTCCTCCAGCGAGAGCCCTGCTGGGGTAATCACCCCCATGCCGGTGATTGCTACTCTTCGTCGCTCCATTGCCGGGTGCTCCGAACACTGCACATATGTTGTCTTTACTTGCTTTTCTGAGCCAGCTTCTGCTCGATATAGGCGACGGCATCCTTGACGGTCTGGATCTTCTCGGCTTCCTCGTCTTCGATCTCCACGCCGAAGGCCTCCTCGAGCTCCATCATCAATTCAACAGTGCTCAGAGAATCAGCGCCCAGGTCGTTTCTGAAGGATGCCTCTGGCGTCACCTTGTCTTCGCTAGTGCCCAGCTTCTCCATAATGATCTCTTTCACCTTGGTTGCCACTTCGGACATCGAACTTTCCTCCTCTCATCTCTGGACTTGCTACATCACCATTCCGCCGTCGATGTGCACAACCTGACCGGTAATGTAGTTTGCATCATCGGACACGAGAAAAGCAACTAGATTGGCGACGTCTTCCACGGTGCCGAGCCTGGCCAGGGGGATCAGGGACACCAAGGCCTCTCTGGCCTTCTCCGATATCGCCCGGGTCATCTCAGTGTCGATATATCCAGGCGCAACAGCGTTTACAGTGATCCCGCGGGAAGCCAACTCCTTGGCCAGGGACTTGGTCAGGCCAATGATCCCAGCCTTGGAGGCAGCATAGTTGACCTGGCCCGCGTTGCCCATGATGCCGACCACCGAGGCCACATTGACTATC
>DATKKY010000275.1:0-20184 GCA_035542695.1 bacterium
CTCCGGAGCGCCCTGCGCTGCCCAATCTCAAGGAGATCGTGGCTCCCACTATCGTGATGGTCGGTGAGTGCGACATACCGGATGTGCATGCCCATGCCGGGGCTATCGAAGCCGGTATCCCCGGGGCGCAGCGGTACGTGATCCGCAATGCCGGTCATCTGGTGCCCCTGGAGCAGCCGGCTGTCTTCAATGAGCAAGTGGGTCTGCTCTTGAGGCAGGCGGGCTTCTGCAGGATCATAGCAACTCAGGGTGTGGCGGCAGGGGTCAAGGCCTTCGGGGATGCGCGGGCTAAGGATCCTGAGGTGCAACTCTTCAGCGAGACCCGAATCAACCAGATGGGCTATGAGCAGCTGGCAAAGGGCAGCGTCGATGATGCGATCGAGCTCTTCAATCTCGCAGCCGCTGCATATCCGCAATCTTGGAACGTCTATGACAGCCTCGGCGAAGCGTACGCGCGCAAGGGCGACCGAGAGCTGGCGATCAAGAACTACGAGAAGTCGCTGGAGCTTAATCCGGACAACGCCAATGGCAAGCGCGTGCTGCAGCAGCTCAAAGGACAATAGCGGCCGGCAATGCAGAATCTCATAGCGATAACGCGCGAGGTCAGCCCCGCGATTGCCCGGTGCGAGCTGACTCACATTTCGCGGCAGGCGATCGATGTGGAGAAGGCACGGCGGCAGCATCTCGCCTACGAGCAGTGCCTTGCCGGGCTGGGGTGCACACTGGTCAGGCTTCCGGCTGACCCCCGACTGCCGGACTCGGTGTTCGTCGAGGATACCGCTGTGGTGCTGGATGAAGTCGCGCTGGCCGCGCGCCCAGGAGCGAGATCGCGGCGAGCTGAGACCAAGTCGGTAGCGGAAGCCCTCGCGGCATACCGCCGGGTATTTCACATCCATGCTCCATGCACGCTGGACGGGGGCGACGTGCTAGTGGTCGGCAGCCGGGTATTCGTAGGCATGTCGCGGCGCACCAACCAGGCGGGTCTCGAGGAAGTGCGGAGTCTGCTGACGCCGTTGGGGTACCGGGTCGAGGGTGTCCCCGTGGTCAGTGCGCTGCATCTCAAGTCAGCGGTGACGCAGGTCGCCGAGCGTGCCCTGCTTGTTAACCACAATTGGACGGACACCAGCGCATTTGCAGGCGCGGACAGTGGCTTTGAGCTCATAGACGTGGCCCCCGAAGAGCCGTTTGGTGCCAATGCCCTGCTTATCGGGGAGACAGTTGTCTATCCAGAGGCCTATCCCCTGACCCGCCGGCGCCTGGAGGACCGGGAGATCACGGTAGTCGCAGTCGATATCTCGGAACTCGCCAAGGCCGAAGGCGGGGTCACTTGCTCGAGCCTGGTCTTTCGCGCGAATCATTCCGATTAACTTTCGCTCGCCGGCGTTATACAATCGACTGTACTATCTGGGCTCTGTTACTGGATGGCTCGAAAGGAAAATTAACGGAGGTGTCAAATGGCTGATCCACGGGTAACGAATCTGGCCAAGGTTCTCATTCGCTACAGCCTTGAGGTGAAGAAGGGAGACTGGGTCCGGATCGAAGGGCCGTACAATGTCCAAGGCCTGATCCGCGCCGCTTTTGCTGAGGTGCTTGCGGCCGGTGGGTATCCCACGACCCATGTCAGCATTCCGGGGACAGCCCCGCTTTTCTACAAGCATGCTACTGATGAACAGCTCCGGTTCGTGGCTCCGACCGACAAGCTGCTGTACAACAAGGTCGACAAGATACTGATCATAGGCGGTGGATGGAACACCAAGGAGCTGACGGGCATTGATTCCAAGCGGCTCTCTATGAGACAGAAGGCGACCAGGCACCTAATGCACAGGCTGCTGGAGCGGGCCTCCAAGAAGGAAGCCGCCTGGGTGTACACGCTTTTTCCAACCGATTCTTCGGCCCAGGATGCCGAAATGTCGCTTGAGGACTACGCCAACTTCGTCTTTGGGGCGGGCTTGGTTGACCAGCCCGATCCGATTGCCGGGTGGCGCAAAGTGTCTCAACGGCAGGCCAAGCTCGCCAAGGCCTTGGGCAGGCTCAAGACAATTCGTATCGTGGGAAAGGACACCGACATCACTTTTGGCGTTGCCGGCAGGCCCTGGGTCAACTGCGATGGCAAGCTTAACTTCCCCGACGGCGAGGTATTCACGAGCCCCATCGAGTCTGTGACTGAGGGCCACATCCGGTATGCCTTCCCGGCGGTCTATGGCGGACGCGAAGTGGTGGATGTTAGGCTGACCTTCAAAAAGGGTGCGGTGGTCAAAGCCACGGCAGCCAAAGGCGAAGACATGCTCACGGCATTGCTCAATACCGACCCTGGCGCCAAGCGGGTCGGCGAGCTCTCCTTTGGCACCAATTACTCGATCAAGGAGTTCACCAAGAACACCCTGTTCGACGAGAAGATCGGGGGGACCATGCACGTTGCCGTGGGAGACTCCCTGCCCGACAGCAAAGGCAAGAATCGTTCGGCGATTCACTGGGACATGGTCTGCGACACGCGCAAGGGGTTCACGGTTTACGGGGACGGCAAACCCATTCAGCGGAACGGCAAGTTCCTAATATAACAGTCTTCCTACGGAGCCCTCGGAAGGTCGAACCTCTGTCTTAGCCGGAGGTTGGTCACGCGCCCGGCGTCGTCGCGGGTGAAGGCGATTGACGCATTGCTGTCGTCCGCCAAGGTCCAGCTGCCCGCGGCGTCGGGCGGATTGAGCTCCAAGATATGCTGGTCGCGGGTCTGGAGTGCCAGCTTGCCGTTTTGAACCAGGATTGCTGCCTGTCCCAGCCCTCCGGGCAGCGCGTACTTGCCCACATAGGGGCTGTAGGCCTCCGGCAGGTTCCCCTCGGCTGCGTTCGAGTCGTCCGAGGCTCTCGCCATCTCAGTGGTCTGGAAGATGCTCATTGCCGAGACCTTGCCGGCGGCATCTTGGTTGAAAGCCACGGCCACGGCATCGGTCAGCACGAGAGAGCGCAGCCCGTCCGGGCCCGGATCCTTGAGCTCGACTACCGCCTGACTCGGGATATCAACGGCGAGCCGGCTGTTCTGGACCAATACTTTGAAGGCCGCGTCCTTGAACGGCCCGAAGTTGCCGATGTAGGTCCCCACGAAAGGCCTTAGGGCCTCCGGCACCTCGGCGACCTCGACTGCAAACTTGGCTTGGAGCTCGCCGATCTTGTCCAGTACGCGGCGCAGGCAGCTCTCAGTGAAGTCGCCCAGCGTGGCCGCTGCATCGGTGACCTTTCCTTGCTTCTCCAGCTCCTCGGCCTTGGCCAAGATCTGGGGCAGCTCCGCCTGGAAGGCCTGCTCCAGCTTGTCGAATTCCGCTCGGACCAGCGGGTGCCGCGCGTCCCACGCTGCATTGGTCCGATTGCAGAGGTCGCGGGCGAGCCACCAGTAGGAGTCGGGGGAGAAGGCATCCTGCTCCGCCTTGTCCGGGGCGACCACGCGTTTACCGTAGGTGCCGGCTGCGGACACTATCGCCGGTAGCCGATCAGCCTCGACGAAGAACGGGACGTAGCAGCTGTTGCTTGGCCTGGTGGGGCACCACCAGAACACCGGAAGGTGGGCGGCATCGCTTGGCAGAATGGCGACGCAGGAACTGGCAGTGACATCAAGATCGATCGAGGGCGTGGTCGTCTGGTCGCGGGCGATACTCATCATCAAGGGCACGTCGATCCGCCCTGAGGCTCCGTGCAGGAGTTCGTCCGAGCGGGCGCCCCGCGTTCTAGCTCCCCTTGCCCTGTCCCCATTGGTGCCGCTTTCGTCGAGATAGGCCCGAGCAAAATCGAAGGCAGCCGCAGTATCCGCCGGCCACCACTTGCGCTCGACCGCGTATCTGGCCAGGCCGGGTGACGCTGCGTCCCAAGCAGTAGAGATGCTGATCACATTGGAGATCGTCGCGGACCCGCTTGCCACGCGACGCGCCACCCATTTGGTGCCGGCAGTCTCGAGCACCCACGCCTCGTGGGCGTCGGCGATCAGGAAGGAATTGTCGTAGGCGCCCTCAAGTCCAAAGGTTGGAAGGCCAGGCCCGAATTGGCCATAGGTTTCCAAGAGCTTGGTAATGACATCCAGTGCCCCCCGCGCGGTCTTGCCGCGTTCCAGTCCGAACCTCACCAGGTCCATGCCAGTCAGGCCCTCCTTGGGCCCCTGGCCGCTGCGCGCAGCGGCAATCTCCTCGGTGAGGGCCTTGGTTGAGACTCCTTCGTTGCCTATTGCTACCCCATACTCGTTGATGCCTTCCTCATAGCCCCAGCACCAGTAAGGGCTTGAGCCCAACGTTGCGAAGGTCTCCTCGACTTGAGGCACAGTGAGGCGGCCAACGTTCACCTCGGAGCCGGCGGGCCACTTCTGGTGAGGATGGAGCATGAGGGGGCCCGAGTCGAAGACCACGCGGTCACTGTTCTTGCCGAACAGCGTCGCGCCCGCGCCTGTGACATCGCCAAGAGCGACCCAGGTATCGCAGGCCCGGCAGGCCGGGGCAGCAGCGAGGGCCGCCAAAACAGCGGCGACCAATAGGACGAGTCTTGCCAGTTGTGAGTTCATATTTCCTCCTTTGGTTTCGGGGGGCATAGCCGGTCCGGCAGGGCTGCTTCTCATCTCAGTTTGGTGCATAGCTAGACCTGGCTCCGCCGGCGTGCGAAAGTCTCGATCGTTAGGCAAGCCAAGACCAGGCTCAGCACAAGGAAGAGCAGCGTGCTCAGATTGGTGGATGCAGGGTTATGGTGCTCGATATACTCGAAGAGCCGACTCGCCCTCGGGGGCTCCAATCCCTGCTTTCTTGCGTGATCGATGGCAACCCAGGTCGCAATGTTCAGGGCCAGCACAGCGGCCAGGACCGCGACTATCAGCATCTTGCCGCGCATCAGAGCCTTGGTGCCCAAGAACCTGTCGCGAAACATAAACACGAGCGAAAAGACTAGGACCACCCCCGCCAGAATGGTAACGAGCAATCTCGGATTAAGGGGTGAGCCCAGCCGAAACACCAGATGGAGCACCGCGAAAAGACCCACGAAGGCTGTTGTGGAAATCAGGACAATCAGAATCCGCGCCAACCCTAGCCGCCGCACCGGCAGCGGTAACTGGATGTGCTGGAAGTCCCGCTTCTCCCTTATCTGGAAAGCGTTCCAGTTGTTGATCATCAGGACGAGCAAGATGAAGGACAAGAACCCGATGCTTGCATCCTGATAGTGAAGCTGTAACAGTAACAGCACTGGTACGCTCGCGGAGAACAGCGCGAAGTTCATCCACCTGTACTTGAACTCGGCCTTAATCACCTGCCACATTTTGGCCTCCCTTGAGGATTTGGACCGCGATATCGTCGATGGTCATACGCGCTGACTCGATGTTCTCGGCGCCCATCGCCTGAAGCTGCTCCATGGTCCGGGCCTGGTCCGAGGAGATCACACGGTGGCTTGTCCCCTCGCTCTCGTGGACCTCGGCGCCCGCGATCTTGGGCCCGCTGCCCGAATAGCGGAACGATATGCTGCGCCACTTGTCGAGTAGATCATCCTTGGCGCTCACCTGCGTGATCCTGCCGGCGCGCAGGAAAGCCAGACTGTCAGCAAGGCGGCCTATGTCCGAAAGGATGTGGGTGGCATAGAAGATCGCTCGTTCGCCGCCTTCCAAGGCCTCGAACAGGGTGTCGAGGACTTCCCGCCTCACCACCGGGTCGAGCCCCGAGGTGGGCTCGTCCAAGAGCAGCAGCTTCGGGGAGTGGGCCAGAGCCGCGACCAGCGATAGCTTGACCCGGTTGCCGGTCGAGAGAGTCCCTGCCTTGACGTCGAGCGGGAGGTCGAACCGCTTGGCCAGGTCAACCGCGCGAGCCTGGGACCAGTTGGGGTAGAACCTGGACCGAAAGGCCAGATTGGCTTCACCGGTCCAGCCCTCGTAGAAGGCATGGATGTCGCCGACATAACCGATGTCGAGTCTCCATTTGGGTACGTGGGGGCTGGCCTCACATCCGAAAACCTCTATCTTGCCGCTCCTGGGCCGGGTTATGCCCGCCATACAGTGGAAGGTGGTGGTCTTGCCCGAGGCGTTCGGTCCGATGTAGCCCAGCACCGTGCCTGGTTCGAGCTCGAGGTTCAAGGGGCCCAGCTGGAAACCCGGGTACGTCTTGACTACCTCGATCAAGCTGAATGCCTTGGTCATGATTGCGCTCCTTGGGTTTAGGTTCGTCTGGTGACCAAACTGGTGACGGCGGCCATGATCTCGTCGGCCGTGAGGCCTTCGGCAACCGCAGCCCTGACCACAGGCTGGAGCTGGTCCTTGAGCCGCCGTCTTGCCATTTCCTTCTTCCGGTCGGCTCTCAACTCGGCAACGAAGAACCCCTTTCCGCGGCGGGACTGGATCAAGCCCTCCCGCTCAAGATCTTCATAGCCGCGTTGGACTGTGATCACGCTCACCCGCGTGTCCCTGGCAAGCGCCCGGATTGATGGCAGGGCCTCACCCGCCGCCAGCTCTCCAGCGAGAACCTTGGCCCTGATTTGCCGGGATATTTGGCTCTGCAAGGACTCCTCCGACAGGTCCGTCAGGTTCAGTAGCATCCTTGGTCATCCCCTTCTCTTCGATCTCGTCCGGTTTGCAATTTCAGCACCGTCCATCTTGTGCCTACTGTCAATATACAGTATATACAGTTCGGCAATTCCTGTCAAGAACTTTATTGGGAAATCGAGTCCATTGACAAAGACGGGGATTACGGGTATCAATTGAAGTCAATCACAGGACCGGAGGCCAAGTGAAGTCATCGCGTAATCATGAATCCGACGGAACCGACGGAACCGCCGTCGCAATCGAGCACGTTACCAAGACCTTTGGGAACGTGACTGCGGTCAACGATCTTTCCCTTGATGTGCCGGCGGCTGCAGTCTATGGCTTCATAGGCCCGAACGGATCTGGCAAGACCACGACCCTCCGGATGATCATGAACATCTTCTATCCGGACTCGGGGACTATCAGCATCTTCGGCAGACCCGCAGACTCGACCTCACAGGACTTGATCGGATACCTTCCGGAGGAACGCGGCCTTTACAAGAAAATGAGAGTCCGCGACGTGCTGCGCTTCTATGGGGAATTGAAGAGCGGCCGCAGCGTGTCGCGGGAGGTGGACCAGTGGCTGGAGAAGCTGGACCTCGCAGGGTGGGGCGGCAAGAAAGTCGAGACCCTGAGCAAAGGCATGGCCCAGAAAGTCCAGTTCATTTCTGCAGTGGTTTCTAAGCCGCGGCTCTTGATACTTGATGAACCCTTCACTGGCCTTGACCCTGTCAATGCCGATGTGATCAGGGATGCCGTGTTGGAGCTCCAGGCCAACGGGACCACAGTGATCTTGAGCACCCACGACATGAATGTCGCGGAGCGGATGTGCGACTTCATCTTCATGATATTCCGTGGCAAGAAGGTGCTGGACGGCACCCTTGCCTCAATCCAGGAACAATACGGCGATGACACGCTGCGTGTCGCTTGCGACGGAGGGTGCGATTCGCTTCAGAGCCTGAAGGGCATTGAGAGAATCAGCGACTACGGGCAGACGCAGGAGCTCCGGATGAGTCGGGACTGCGATCCGCAGCAGGTGCTGGCCGCGATCATGGCCAGGACCCGGGTCACCAGTTTCGAGATTGCCAAGCCCTCGCTGCACGACATTTTCGTGCGCATCGCGGGGCCTGAAGCTCGAGAAGCGGCGCTTCGGGATGTCGAGAAGGATCTCCGGGGCGAGACCGCGAGGCCCAGCGGGGCAGGCGGGCAGGGCACGCCGAAGCGGGGTGAGCAGCAATGATCAAGACTCTGAAGATCGCGCGACGTGAATACCTTGCCGCTGTCCGGACCAAGGGCTTCCTGATCGGCCTCTTGCTGATGCCCATTTTCATGGGTGGGAGCGGCCTGGTGATGCTTGCAACCAAGGGTCACGTGGATACATCGGAGAAGAGGATCGCGGTCGTTGATCGCTCGGGTGTGATAGGTGACGCGCTGGCTCGGGCGGCGGAGGAGCGCAACAAGCACGAGATCTTCGACAAGGCGACGGGGCGGCAAGTCAAGCCCGCCTACGTAGTCGAGGTCGTGAAGCCCGATGAGGCTAATCCCGCGAAGCAGCGGCTGGAGCTCTCGGATCGTGTCCGCCGGCACGAGATCCACGCTTTTCTCGACATCGCTGCGGGCGTTGGCGGCTCAAGTCCGGACTCCACCCTTGGCCGGATTTCCTACTACGCGGAGAATGCAGCGGTGGATGATGTCCGCGGCTGGCTTGAGTGGCCCATCAACGGCGAGCTTCGCAAGCTCAAGATGGCGAAATGGGGTGTGGATGAGGCAGCCGCCAAGGATCTGATGGGTTGGCTGCGAGTGGAAGGTCTCGGGCTGGTCACCGTTGACGCCCAGACAGGCCAGATCAAGGAAGCCACGAAGAGCAATGAAGCTCGAGCCGTGGGTGTTCCGGTGATAATGCTGATGCTGATGTTCATGATGATAGTGATGGGCGCAGTGCCTCTCCTGAATTCGGTGATGGAAGAGAAGACCCAGAGGATTGCCGAAGTTCTACTTGGCTCGGTTAAACCCTTTGAGTTCATGATGGGGAAGGTGTTAGGCGGAGTCGGTGTTTCCGTCACCGCTGCCCTCGTGTACGTGGTCGGTGGAGGTTTCTTCATGTCCCGGATGGGGCTGGCTTCGTACGTCCCCTACAGCGTCCTGCCCTGGTTCTTTGGGTACATGATTCTGGCGATCTTCATGCTCGGTTCGATGTTCGCAGCATTCGGCTCTATCTGTAACGACGCCAGGGATGCCCAGTCGCTGATGATGCCGTCGATGCTGGGAGTGATCATTCCGATGTTTGTGATGATGCCCGTAATAGAGAATCCGCTCGGCAGCTTGGCCACGGGGCTCTCGCTCGTCCCTATCTTCACGCCCATGCTGATGATCCTGCGCATAAGCACGCCGATCCAGCTTCCCGCCTGGCAGCCCTGGGCGGGCGCGCTCATCGTCGCGGCATTCACCATGCTGATTGTCTGGGCCGGTGGGCGGGTCTTCCGAGTCGCCATCTTGATGCAGGGCCGTCCGCCAAGTCTGCGGGACATGCTGAGATGGGGAATTCGCGGCTGAGCCTGGTGATCCAACCGCAGTCGACGCCGAGGAGGAGCCCCTCTTGCGGGCTGAGATCATAATCGGCGACAGCCGCAGCATGAAGGAAGTCGCCTCGCAGGCCATCGATCTGGTGGTGACCTCTCCGCCCTACTGGCACATCAAAGACTACGGAGTTCCGGGACAGATCGGAACAGGCCAGTCCCTTCATGGCTACCTTAAGTCCCTCTACTGCGTTTGGAAGGAATGTCACCGCGTCTTGAGAGATGGCGGCCGGCTCTGCGTCAACATCGGCGACCAGTTCGCCAGGTCCGCAATCTACGGCAGATACAGGGTGATCCCCATTCATGCAGAAGTGATTGCCCAGTGCGAGATGATGGGCTTCGACTTCATGGGCTCGATAATCTGGCAAAAGAAGACCACCATGCGCACCACGGGAGGAGCCAATGTGATGGGCTCGTACCCCTATCCGCCCAACGGGATCGTCGAGCTGGACTACGAGTTCATTCATATCTTCAAGAAGCCCGGCAAGCCCAAGCAGGTTTCGAAGGAAATCAGGCAGGCCTCGGCCCTGTCCAAGGCCGAATGGAAACAGTTCTTCTCGGGGCACTGGCACTTCGGAGGAGCAAGGCAGATCGAGCATGAGGCCATGTTTCCCGATGAACTCCCCCGACGCTTGATAAGGATGTTCAGTTTCATTGGAGACACCGTTCTGGATCCCTTTTTGGGCAGTGGGACAACAGCGAAGGTCGCCCTGGAGCACGGCAGAAGCGCCGTTGGCTACGAGATCAACGAGCGATCGCTCCAAGTGATCCGACGCAAACTGGGTCTTGACCGGAAGCTCGTGCGGGGCCTGGATTGGCTCGATGTGATAAAGCGACCGGGCAGGGCCAGAGTATCAGCGGCTGCGGGCTACACCCCGGCAATTCAGGACGCCAGACCTGGCGAGCGCGAAGCAGATTCTGGACGGCGCGCCGAGCCCGAGCACAAGGTGGTCGAGATAACCGATCGGTGCACCGTGAGACTGGATACCGGCCTGGAGGTCACCTTCCTGGGCGTGCGCGTGCGCCAGAAGGCCCGGGCGCTCAGCTACCTCAGGCGATACCTGCTCGGCAAGAAGGTCCTGCTAAGATGGGATTGCGAAGCCGCCGACGGAGGTGGGCCACATCACCGGCCGGCCGCCACGCCCGTCGGCGCTTACGTCTTTCTCAAGAACCGCATCTTTGTTAACACACACCTGCTTAGGGCTGGACTGGCCTCGCCCGATCCGCGAGTCCAGCACCGGCTCAAGAACAAATTCCTTGCGGTAGCCGGAGAGGCACAGGCACTAGCCCGCCGGCACGGTCAGGGGCGGTCATACCTCTCGGGATCGTAGCGCAGCACCTTGGCTCGCTCCTCGCGCTCGCCCGCGGAGTCCCCCTGGGCGCGGTAGATCGTTTCGAGCAGGTGGTGAGCCTCCACGCAATAATCGTCCATGCTAATTGCCTTGCGGGCATATGCTGCGGCGCTGTCCGCCTTGCCCAGGCCAAGGTAGCACGTGCCCATGAACTCGTACGCTCTCGGAAAATCCTCCGGCCCCAGCTTGATAGCCTCTTCCAGCTTGTCGATGGCGAGAGCAAACCCGCGGCCCCCGTAAGTTACGCGAGTGGCTTCGCCGTAGAGATCAACAAAGGCAGGATTGCCGAAGACCACGTTCTCTCCGGAGTAGGCACCCTTCTTCTTGTAAACTGCCCCCAGAATTCGGCCAAGGTAGTAGAGATAGTAGTTGCGGCGGAACTTGGAGGACAGGAAAAGAGCCTTCTCGGCGGGAGCGCTGGGCCTCATGCCGGTTGAAAAGAGGATCACATCGGGGTCGCGGGATAGCACGTACTGGGAATTGAAGGTCCTTTCCTTCCACTGCGACGAGAGCCCCGGGATGGTCTCGGGGTGCTTCGCTATGTAGCGGTCGGTCAAGCCCAGCATGTCGATTACGGTAACGTCGGTGAAGTAGGACACAGCACCTATGGTGCTCGCCGCCAGGGTGAATCTGTCCCCGAAGGAATGCCTCAATACCTCTGCATATCCGGCCATCTTGCTGCAGAGCCCCACTTCATACTTGCGGGTCGAAAGCACGTAGGAGCGAGGCCAGAAGAAAGAGAATGCGGCGAAGCCCAGGGCCAGAACCACGGGCACGAAGGGCCAGGTGCTTCGTTTCCAGGCCTTGTTGAGTGCCGAGTGAAGGCTTGCCAGCGCAAGCGCCACGACGACATAAGCGAACGGCACAACCGGCAGGAAGAAGCGGTCGACGCGCAGCACATCACCGCCAACCAGTATCACATAGGCCGAATAACCGTAGAGGACTGCCAGTACCAGCTTGGCTTTCGGTCCGAGATGACGGCAGAACACTATCGGAACGAGATAGACCGCGCCCCACAGACCGTAGTGACCGAGAAACGTCCAGAAATAGGCCGCTCCGCTCTTTACGTACTCCAAGGAGAGCCCTGTCTTGGCATAGAACGGGTTGGGCAAGATGTCGTGATAGTAGAGAATGCGGAAGGCAAGGTAAGGCAGCACTAACGCAAGGTACCCGACGGTCTGCTCGAGCCCCGCTCTCAACCGGACATGGCGCGGCTCGCGTCCCGTGAGCACCAGGTGCAGCACGATTATGGCGAAGACAAGCGCCCCCTCCGGCCGGGTCAAGGTCGCTAGGGCCGCCGCCACGAACACCAGCCGCCCATCGGCCAGGTAGACATAGGTCGCGAGCAGCACCCACATGACGAAGAACGCCGTCTCGAGCCCGCTGATGCTCCAGTAGGCAAAAGCGCTGTTGGATGCCAGAAGGAGCGGCGCGAGCAGCGCGAGCAGCCAGTGCGGGCGGCCAGCACGGGCCAGCTCCGAGCTGGCTCGGCGGCCCTCGCCGGCCGGGGCCCGACCGGTCCGGAAGATCATGTCCGAGATACCGTAGGTCAGATACAGGGACACGCATCCGGCGGCGACCCCGAGAACCTTGGAAACCTTGATGATGTTGCCGCCTAGCTTGGCCGCGGTTGCCAGCACGATGATCCACAGGAAGTTGGTGTAGCCCTCAACCCGCTCGCCGGGGTTGAAGACCAGCCCGTGGCCCTGAATCAGATTTCGAACATATCTGTAGGATATGAAGGCGTCATCCTGAGTGAAGTTGAGCGATATCGAGTGGACGATGAAGCCGGCGACGATTGCAGCCAGAACGATCCAGGCCAGGTAATCCACCTTGGGTCTAGCCATAGGTGCAACCATTATACATCACCGCTCAGATGGTTGCCAAACAACAGTTGTGCGTCCCGCCCGGTGAGGGTTATGATGATGCGCGACATCACTCGCTACCAGTAACCTGGGGAGGAAATAGCATGAAGTTGGGGAGAAGAGCGGCGCTTGCCGGCTTGGCCCTTGCACTAGTTCTTGTTGGGTGCTCGAAGGAGCGGGCTCTGCCAGGCGGGTCAGGCTTCATCGAGGCCACTGAGGCTACGATCTCAGCGGAAGTGGCCGGCCAGCTGAAGGTCGTCAGGTTTGATGAGGGGACGGTGATTGCGCGCGGAGATACGCTTGCCGGGATCGATACCGTATCGACGGCGCTCCGGCTGGATCAGGCGCGTGCCGGCAAGAAAGCAACAGAGAAGAGGATCATGATCGCTCGCATAAGCATCGAGCAGACCACCCGCAATGCGGACCTGGCCTCCAAGGAATACGACCGCGCGAAGAGCCTGGTTGCGTCAGGATCGGTGGATCAACAGCGCCTGGACGAAGTCGAGAACGCTTACCGGCAGGCGGCGCTGGCCCGCAAGCAAGCTGATGCTGCGCTGGAGTCAGCTGAGGCTGATCTTGCCAAAGCCGAGGCTGATGTGAGACTCCTGGAGAAGCAGTTGTCGGATTGCTTCCCGCGCTCGCCAACCAGTGGGGTGGTCGCGGCCAAGTACGTCGAAGCCGGCGAGTGGGTAGGAGTGGGGAAGGCCCTGCTCAAGATCTCGGTGCTTGATACGGTCTGGGTCAAGGTGTATGTGCCTGCTGGCGACCTGACCGTGGTCAAGATCGGCGGTCATGCGAGCGTGGACCCGGAGGATGGCCGGAGCCGGCCGCTCGACGGCACTGTCACCTGGATTTCCCCCGAGGCCGAGTTCACCCCCAAGAATGTCCAGACCAAGGAAGCCAGAGCGGACCTGGTGTACGCCGTCAAAGTGACGATCCCCAATCCCGGCGGCGTGCTCAAGGTCGGCATGCCGGTAGCTGTGAAGATCCAGTAGGCTTTGGCGATGAGCTCCGCGACCGCCGTCGAGATAAGCGGCTTCACCAAGCGGTACGGCCGCCTGACGGCTGTTGACAATCTCAGCCTGTCTGCCGGCCGCGGCCAGATCGTCGCTCTGGTCGGGCCCGACGGCTCTGGCAAGACCACTCTGTTCCGAGCGACCTGCGGTCTCATCACCTTTGATGCCGGAACGATATCCATAGTTGGTCTGGACATCACCCGCGACTTTGAGAAGGTCAAACTGCGGCTTGGATACATGCCCCAGGTGTTCTCTCTCTACCAGGACCTCTCGGTCGAAGAGAATCTCGGATTCTACGCCGGGCTCTTCGGCGTTGATCGCCCAACCCTCACTCGCAAGCAAGAGGTGCTCTACCAGTTTTCCGGGTTAGGCCCGTTCCGGCGCCGCCGGGCTGGCCAGCTGTCGGGTGGAATGAAACAGAAGCTTTCGCTTTGCTGCGCTTTGGTGCACGATCCCGAGGTCTTCATACTGGATGAGCCGACCGCCGGCGTTGACCCCGTGTCGCGGCAGCAGTTCTGGGACATCTTGAAAGATCTCAAGTCGCACGGCTCGACCATCCTGATATCGACGCCTTACATGGATGAGGTGGCGATGGCCGATCGCGCGATCTTCATCTATGGCGGCAAGGTGCTTGCATCCGGGACGCCTCAGGAGCTTGCAGGTGAGTTCAAGGGGCGCGTGTACCGGCTTCGGGTCGCGCCCAACGCTCAAGAGCTTGCGGAGGTGGGGCGAATTCCGGGCCTCAGTGTCAGGCGCTTCGGGACCTCGGCTTATATCTATACCGATGGCGGCCGGGCAATCGACACCTATTATGACCGGCTTGGCGTGCTGGGGATCAGGAGTGAGGCCCTCGAGGAGGTACCTGCAAGTCTCGAGGATGCTTTCGTCCAGCTGATGGGCAGGTGAGGCTTGATGGTCACGCTCGAGAAATTAACCAAGAAGTTTGGCGATTTTACTGCCGTCGATGAGGTGAGTCTGGAGGTCCAACAGGGCGAGATATTCGGATTTCTGGGTGCCAATGGCGCTGGCAAGACCACCACTATAAGGATGCTGTGCGGATTGCTCATACCGACCTCGGGCAAGGGCACAGTCGCCGGGTACGATATCTACCGCGATAGCGAGAAGATCAAGAAGAGCATAGGCTACATGTCGCAGAAGTTCTCGCTCTACCGTGATCTGACCGGCCGGGAAAACCTGGCCTTCTATGGGTCGGTCTATGACCTGGATGCGCGCCGGCTGAAGCAGCGGATCAGCGAGCTGGCTGAGGGTCTTGAGCTGGCTGATTTCATCGACCGGCCAGCGGGGTCGATTCCGGTCGGCTGGCGTCAGCGGCTGGCTTTGGCAGCATCCCTCTTGCACCAGCCCAAGATGCTTTTCCTTGATGAGCCTACGGGCGGAGTTGACCTGGTGTTCCGGCGGCGTTTCTGGGAAATCCTCTACAGGCTTGCGGACGAGGGCACCACTCTCTTTGTGACGACGCACTACATGGACGAAGCCGAGTTCTGCCGGCGCATCTCGATCATGGATCGCGGCCGGATAATCCAAATCGGAACCCCCGTCGAGCTCAAGCAGCAGCATGGCAAGGCCAGCCTCCAGGAGCTCTTCATCGACTTGGTCTCAAAGGCCGGCGCTCGCGCCGAAAGCGGAGGATGATCTTGAGAGTCAGGCTCACCCGACGCGTGAAGCACATTGCCCTCAAAGAGGTGCGCCACATCCTGCGAGACCCGCGGTCGCTCACGATCGCCATCGTGTTACCCGTCCTGCTGACGGTGCTCTTCGGATACGCCATCAACCTGGATGTGAAGCACATAAGGCTGGCAGTGGTTGATTTGGACCGGACATATGATTCGCGGGATCTGGCGGACAGATTCTACACCTCAGGCTACTTCACCCGTCCTGCGCGACCGCCGGCGACTGGCGACCCGGAGGCCATGCTTCGGAGAGGGTCTGCGGATGCGGTGCTCACGATAATGCCCGGGTTCGCTCGTGCCGCGGCCACGGCAACTCCATACCAGCTAGGTCTGGTGGTGGACGGTGCGGACGCCAATCTGGCAGCTGCTGCCACCAGCTACGCGAGCATCATCGTGGGGCAGGCGAATCAGGACCGCCTGCCGGCTGGGATGGACTTCCCGCGCGTGGTCCTGTCGGCGCGCATCTTGTACAACCCCGATCTCAAGTCGGCGGACTTCTTCGTGCCGGGCATAATTGCGATTCTGCTGATGTTGATATCGACGCTTCTGACTTCAATCACGATTGCCCGTGAGAAGGAGACCGGCACCATGGAGCAACTGTTGGTCACCCCGGTCGCCCCCGGGGAAGTGATCATCGGCAAAGTGCTGCCGTATATTGCTCTGGCGTTTCTCGATGCAATACTGGTCATTGCCTTCGCGGTCTTTCATTTTGGAGTTCCTTTCGCCGGTTCGGTGGCTCTTCTTGCCGGCTTCGGCCTGATCTTCATAGTGGCGGCGCTCTCCGCCGGCATTCTGATATCCACGCTGGTTAACACTCAGCAAGTCGCCATGATGACGACTCAGCTCCTGACGGTCCTGCCGTCGGTGATGCTCTCGGGTTTCATTTTCGACCTCCGCAACATGCCCCGTGTGCTTCAGCTGGTGTCGTACGTCGTTCCAGCCAGGTATTTCCAGGTGATCATCCGTGGAATCATGCTCAAAGGGACGGGGCTCCGGGTCCTGTGGGCCCAAGGGGCATTCTTGGCGATCCTGACTTTGGTGCTGCTCGCGATTGCGGCGCGGCGATTTCGACTCAAGATCGGATAGGTGGAGCGGGCGATGCTTCGGTCAACTGTGGCGCTGGTCAAGAAGGAGTTCATCCAGGTGCGGCGCGACCGGATTATGCTGCGGATGATCTTCATCATGCCCATGATTCAGATTCTGATGTTCGGCTACGTGGTCTCGACCGACGTCAAGCTGATACGCGTCGCAGTCCACGATGAAGACCGAAGCGAACTGTCGCGGGAGTATGTGCGTGCCCTGACGGCCGGCGATTACTTCGTCATCAGGGCCGCTGATGGCGGGCTCCTGGATGCCGCCCGCGGCTTCGAGCGGAACAGATCCGACGTCGCCCTGATCATCCCCCGGGATTTCTCCGATAACCTGCGGAACATGAAGCCGGCTGGAGTCGGGTTTCTGGTCGATGGGTCCAATGCCAACTCGGCTGCGATCTCGCTTGGCTACGCCAGCACGATCACCCAGCAGTTCAACGAGAAGGTAAACGGGCTCAAGTCCCCGGTCGAGCTCCGCATCAAGCGGCTCTTCAATCCCGAGGGCGAGTCGGTCTATTTCATGGTGCCCGGGATAGTGGCCACGCTGCTCACTATGATTACGGTGTTCCTGACGGCTATAGCGATCGTGCGGGAGCGTGAGCTGGGCACCTTGGAGCAGCTGATGGTGACGCCGATATCGACGCCGGCCCTTATCCTCGGCAAGACCATCCCGTTTGCGATCATAGGTTTCGTTGAGATGTCGATAGCGCTGGCCTTCGGCATCACGTGGTTCAAGATTCCCTTCCTGGGGTCGTGGGCGCTGCTTTACGGGCTGGCGTTTGTGTTTCTCCTGACGACGCTGGGGACCGGCATGTTGATCTCGACTTTCACCAAGACTCAGCAGCAAGCGATGTTCTTCTCCTGGTTCTTCTCGATGTTCACCATCTTGACGTCAGGCTTTTTCACGCCGATCGCCAACATGCCGCGGGCGGTCCAGTATCTGACTTATGCCAATCCGATGCGCTTCTTCTTGAGGATCGTCCGGGGAATCATAATGAAGGGAGCGTCCCTGGACGCGCTTTACCCCGATGTGATCACGCTCGTGGTCTTCGGCGTGGCAGTCTTCGGCCTCTCGTGGGTGCGGTTCTCCAAGCGCGTGAAGTGACAGCCGACCCGGCTCGCGGCAGCAACCTATCCCAGAGCCGGCCCGAGCTCGCGGGCGATTGCCTCGAGGGCGGCAACAGGGTCGCTGGCGAGATCGAACCTCACCACTCTTCGGTTGCGCTCGCGGAGCGCCTGATAATCACCCAGGCTCTGGGCTCGAATCAAATCACCCCACGAGCTGGTCTCGCCGGAGATACGGAAGTCCCGGGGCGACCGGTCCACCAGCTGGATGAAGAGGCCGGTCGCGGGGCCGCCTTTGTGCAGCTGGCCCGTGGAATGCAGGAAGCGCGGCCCGTATCCCGCAGTGGTGGCAAGGCTGGTGCGCTCGCCGACCAGCTGCCTCATGGCACGGATCAATCGAGCGATATCGGGCGATGGGGCGAGATAGGTTTGGAAACAGACGTAGTCTCCGGCACGACCGGCACGGACGAGGGAGGCGATGGCGCCGGAGGCGGCCTTAGGGTCCCGAGAGAGCACTGCGGCCGGATCCGCCCCCGGTCCGGCGCCCGCCGTTTCATGCAGCACCTTGCGCGCGATCTGCTTGGCGATCTCCACGTCTGGCTGATTGAACGGGTGGACCCCGAGGACGGCGCAGGCAGCCGCGACGGCGATCTCCCACCGGAACATCTCAGCTCCCAAGTCCGACTTCGCCCCCAGGTGAATACGCACGATGGGATGCCCGCGCGATTCCAAGGCCGCCAGAATCTCCTGGCGCTCGCGCTCAGGTTCGCCCTCGAGTTCGAGCCCCACAAAGATTCGGTCGCTGCCGTAGGCCGCGGGGTCGCCAAGCGGCTCATCTACGATTGGGATCATGCCTTTGCCGTCTTTCCCGGAGCTTTCGGCAATCAGTTGCTCAAGCCACTGCGGGAACGACGCCAAGGATGGAGAGGCGATGAAGGTGACTTTGTCCCGGCCCGCCAGGGCCAACTCGCCAAGGGCTGCCCCCAGCTTGAGGCCGCCTTCAGCGTCGCTGGGGCCGCAGGTCTCTGCCATGGCCCGGGCCCGCTGCAGGAGATCATTGAGATCCATGCCCACGAGCGCCCCGGGCAGAAGTCCAAAGGCACTCAGGGCTGAGTAGCGCCCCCCGATGTCGGTCGGGGCACTGAACACCCCTCGAAACTTCCGCAAGGCCGCGGTGCGGGCCAAAGGAGTCTCGGGGTCGGTTATGGCTACAAAGTGGCTTTCCGACCCGGCACGCAGCACCGGGATGTCCAGGTCAAAGTGCCGGAAGAGCGAAATGGTCTCGATCGTGGTGCCCGACTTGCTGGAAACCACGATCAGGCTGCTCGCGAGGTCGAGCTGGTGCTCCAGCTTGAGGATCGCATCGGGATGGGTGCTGTCTAGGACCGCGAGTGGGGGGTGACAGGGCGCGTTGCCGAAGGTCGCCTCGAAGACCTCGGGCGCGAGGCTGGAACCGCCCATTCCGAGCAAAATGACATTGGCAAAGCCGGCCCGGACGATCTCGTCTCGAAAGGCGTTCCATGATGGGACCTCGTCCTGAGAGCTCCGGGGCAAGTCCAGCCAGCCCAGCCGGTCCGTGATCTCGGGCAGCGGCGTCCTCGACCAAAGCGTGTAGTCCTTGGCCCAGAGCCTGCGGGCAAATCCCTGAGCCGACCACTCACGCAGCCGCTCGTCAACGCGGTTCTCATACGCTCCCAGTTGAAAGCTGATCGGTGGCATCGCGCCTCCCACTAATCCTTGGCTGGCTTACTTGGCTGGCTTATCAGACCTCATGTAGCGGGCCTCGAGGGCCTTGACCTTTGCTAGCCTGCGGCGATGCCTTTCCTCGCCTGAAAAGCCGGCCTCGAGAAAGGCTCGCACCAGCTCGCGGGCTAGCTCCACGCCGATGACGCGGGCTCCCAGCACCAATATGTTCATGTCATCATGCTCTACGCCCTGGTGAGCGGAGTAGGTGTCGTGGCAGACCGCTGCTCTTACGCCAGGTAGTTTGTTGGCAGCAACTGAGGCGCCAACCCCGCTTCCGCAGACGAGAATGCCCCGCCCGGCTTTGGCCTCGGTCACGGCTTTGCCGATAGCCTCGGCGAAGTCAGGGTAATCCACAGGCTGGTCGCTGTGCGTTCCGAGGTCGATCACCTCATGACCTAGCTGGGCAACGTAGGAAGCGATGTCCTGCTTGAGAGCGAAACCGGCATGATCGGCCGCAAGAGCTACGCGCATCTCACTTCTCCTTCGCCATGAGTTGGGTAGCCGCCTGGACCACCCGCTCGACGTTGAACCCCAGCCGGCTGTATGCGATCTCGCCGGGGGCAGAGGCGCCAAAGCGATCAAGTCCGATAACTGCGCCGTCCTGCCCGACATACTTCCACCAACCGACCGATGATCCAGCCTCTATCGCGAGCTTGGGCACGCCCCGCGGGAGAAGTGCCTTCCGGTAGGCTTCCGGCTGCTCCTCGAAAGCCTCCCAGCTGGGCATGGAGACCACCCGCGCCGCGATGCCACGCTCCCGGAGAAGGTCGCTCGCCGCGAGCGCCAGGTGAACCTCGGACCCGGTGGCGATCAAGACGATCGCCGGTGGTATTCCGGTGGGCTCCAGAACGGTATATGCTCCCTGGGCAACCCCATCGTCTGTGGCGCGGCCGGCGCGGCCAAGCACGGGCAACTTCTGGCGGGTGAGCACCAGCGCTGCGGGGCGCCTCCTCGCGAGCATCAGCCGCCAGGCAGCCCTGGTTTCATTGGCGTCGGCGGGCCGAATGATCGTGAGCCCGGGAATGGCCCTTAGGCTCATGAGGTGCTCTACGGGTTGATGCGTGGGGCCATCCTCACCCAGCGCGATGCTGTCGTGAGTGAAGATGAAGATGCTCGGTGCCTGCATCAAGGCTGCAAAACGCAGCGCGGGTCTCATGTAGTCGGAAAAGACCAGGAAGGTCGAACCGTAGGGAATCAGCCCGCCATGAAGAGCCATGCCGTTCACAATCGCTGCCATGGCGTGTTCCCGCACCCCG
>DATKKY010000276.1:0-8079 GCA_035542695.1 bacterium
ACGAGCCCCAGCCCCGTCTTGCTGTTCGGGAATACCTTGTCGAAGTCGCTGCCCTTCTCCAGGATTACCTGCTGGCGCTTGTAATCAAGGTAGACGACGAAGTGCCTGAGAATGTCATTGCCGAGGTTGCCGGTCACCTCCCCCGCACCCAGCGCTCCCGTCTTCTCGAGCGGTACCGAGATGATCTGCTCGCCGAGAGTGAAGCCGCCGATCTCAACTGACGGGAACTTCAGGGCCCGAACTGAGAAGAAGCCTCCCGCCCCGCCCGCCAGCCCATCCATACCCTTGAGCTGGTGAAGCCCGGCTTTCTCGGCATAGGTGTAGAAGAAGCTCGTGCCGCTGGCCCCGAGGTCAAGCGACCACGTGCCCGAGTACTTGCCGGCCACGCTCATCGGAACTATAAAGAAGTTGTCGTGAAGGGCGGCATCTATCACCTTGCCCGTCCCGTGATATTCGAACACATCGGGGTCGTAGAACGAGATCCTGCGCGCGGCATAATCTATCTTGGTAACGAACCGGGACAGGAAGTCGTATCCGAGAATGCCCGAGGCGTCGAGCCCGCCGCGCTTGAGCAGGCCCGCCACGTTGATCGAGGCTGCCTTCTGCTCGCCAAATTGAATGCCATCCACACTGAAACCGGGCAGCTTGACGAAGGCCGCCTCCACTGTCTTCCCCGCTCCAACCGCCTTGAAGGTGCCCGATGTCTCCAGCCCCAAGCTGGCTGCGTACGCCGAATCTACAACGCTGGCCGCCGCGCCGGTGTCAAGTACCCACTGCCGCTTGTCGCAATTGACGGTCACATCGATAAAGAGGTGCTCGCCAATATACTGAAATGGAATGTCCTCGGCGCTGGTGCCCTTCGCAAAAACGAAGTCTTTGACGTCCTTGCCCGGTGGCTCGAAGATCGTCGGATCAATCTCGAGGTTCGACTCATACTTGGTGACTGCCACGGTCTGCGTCTGCTCGATAGGCTTGATCTCAGTGGTCTGCTTGAAAGGGACCTTGAGGCCGCCTACGTCGCGCCAGTCCTCGAACGTCGTGTAGGTCTCCATGCCGCCTGTCGTCAACACTGACTGCTCGGGCATGAAGCTCGCGGTATTAATGTACTCCAGCCTGACGTCATCGTTTATGGTGTTGGTGATCTTGACGACATAGCAGTCGGCGGAGCCGACCTTCTCGATGCCCTGGAGCGTCACCGCGAAGTACTTGGAGTCGCGATTCAGGTGCTCGTAATTCGCCATCAGTTCTTCCACCTGCCGCTTCTTCAGGGTGATGTCGTCCTTCTGGACCTGGAGCTTGCCGTTTTGGTCAACGACCCAGGAGTAGGTCCCGTTGTCACCGGAGGTTTGCTTGAACATCTTGAGGTCCACTTCCTGACGTTTCTTGATGGGAAAGGCATCCCACTCCTTGACCGTGCCCTGGAGCCCCATCACCGTGACCGTTGCCTCGAAATACTTGGTCTTCTCAGCCTTGAGCTTCTCGAGGCCGCCCATAGCCTGGTAGTGCCTGGCCAGGATCTGGTAAGGATCGGTTAGCGGCTCGGCCGAAGCGCGGAGGGCCAGGCTCGCAGAGGTGACGACTATACCTGCCAGGGCCAACAACCAGATAGATCTTGAAAGGCGCATGGATTCACTCCTTGCTCTTAGGGGTCACCAATGGGAACCGGAAACGACACGCCGAATGTTAACACAATCCCGGTGATTTGGGTAGGGGCGGGCGCAGCCCGGGCTCGCAGCAACCAGGCGCGTACTCCCTGGCCGCGGTCAAGTGAGCGGCTGTGCGCCACAACCCTTAGGATTTCAATGAGTTGCACAGGCGGTTGCTCTGCCTTCGAGCTTGTGGTATAATGGATGATGTACGATAACGCCTATCCGCCCTTGGGGCCCTAAACACCGGGAACCCGGAGGCGCCCGTTCAATCTAAAGATAGTGGGGTCAAAACAACCGGCACGATAAGTGGCTGACAAGCGGAGGTACACGATGCTGAAGCGTAGCCTTTTGATTGCGTCTTTGAGTGCATGTCTTGTGATCCTAGCTCACCAGGCCTATGGCTTCCTACCGCCTGCCAAGAGTGCTCTGGGCACCGCAGGGGAGGCCCGGGCCCTGGCGGAGACTGCCCCATCGCCCGAGAGCGAGGCCCGGTGGCAGGCTTTCGTGTCGTCCCAGGGTGAGGACTTCACTGTGACCTGGAATTCGGTCACTCGAACGCCGCATCGCATTCAGGGCAGGGGGATCAGGGTAGCGAGCCAAGTCAGCGAAGCCAACGTGGCAGGCTTGGTCGATAGTTTCCTCCACTCCAAGGAGGCCTTGCTCGGCGCCGACCCGGCGGAGCTCAGGCTCATAAGCCAGGAGAAACATGGCGCGCGGTGGTACACCGACTACCAGCAGACGTACCGGGGCCTTGATGTGATCGGGGGGCGAGTCAGCATCCGGCTCACGGAGCAGGGGATTGTCACGACCTTTGGCTCCGATTTCTATCCGGACATCACACTTGCGACTTCCCCTGCTCTGTCTGAGGCAAGCGCGATTGTGCTGGCCAAGCAGGATGTTAGCTTCCAGGAACCTGGGGACAAGGTTCTCTCATCGAGGCTTGTGATCCTGCCCCAGGAGCGAGGTAACGAGGCGATCTACTACCTCGCTTACGAAGTGCGCCTCAGAGTGCAGGGCGATCCCGCTGCCGGGCGTGATCCGGCTCTCTGGCGGATTTACTTGGATGCCAACTCCGGGGATGTGCTCCGCAGGCAGAATGAGATTTACTACGACGCTGTGTTCGGGAATGTCTCAGGCTACATCAAGCCGATGTACGGCACCGACCCCGACCAGCTGCAGCCTTTCCCCGACTTCTATGTTGACGTTGCTGACTACGGGACTGCAACCACCGACGCCAGCGGCCACTACTCCCTCGAAGCCGGAACCGGGGGCATGCGCACTATATCAGCGTCAATGGCCGGCAGGTGGGCCGAGATATTCAACAACAACGGACCCGAAGCCGCTTTCCGTGATTCGGTCGCGCCGGGCTCCGAAAAAGACATCCTCTGGGCTTCGCCGGCATCGATTGCGAGCGAACGCAACGCCTACTACCACGCCCAGATAGTCCATGGGTGGGCGAAGAGGGTGGACCCGACATACACAGGCATGGACCGGCAGACTGAGATCTTCGTCAATCAGCCCAACTACTGCAACGCCTACTGGGATGGCAACAGCATCACGATTGGCGCGGGCTCCGGCGCATGCCAGGACCTCGGGCTCTTCGCCGATGTCCTTTACCATGAGTACGGCCACGGGATCGTCGACATGCAGTACAGACCGCTTTCCCCACCCGGGGACATGCACGAGGCCTTTGCCGACTATACTGCGTGCACCATTACCAATGAGCCGTACATCGGAGAAGGGCTCTCCGGGCCGGGCACCTATTTCCGGGACCTGGACAACACGCTCAAGTACCCCGATGACCTCACAGGTGAAGTCCACGATGATGGCAGGATCCTCGGTGGCGCACTGTGGGACATGCGTGAAGCCCTTGCCCCTGACACCCACCTCGCGGATTCGCTCTTTTTCTATGCGAGATACGGCAAGGCCGGCAACTTCTTCGATTACTTCGCTGACATCCTCGAGACCGACGACGATGACGGCAATCTCGCTAACGGTACGCCGCACTATTACCAGATCGTCCAAGCCTTCGGCAAACACGGCATCGGCCCGGGGCTCTATATCGATATTGCCCACTCAGCGATTCACGACTCCGAGGATTCGCTGGCGGCCTACCCAGTGGTCGCGACCATAACTTCTAACATGACGCTCGATCCCGATTCGCTCGTCCTTCGCTATTCGGCTGGCGGGGGCTTCACGACCGCCACGATGCTGCCGACCGGAAACCCGAACCAGTATTCGGCGACTATTCCAAGCCAGCCATACGGGACCACGGTCAGCTATTACATCTATGCACGGGCCGAGGGGCGCACCGATTACGCAACAAGTCCGGCGGGGGCTCCGGGAGTGCTTCACATCTTCTCAATCGGCATCGATAGCTCGGCCCCGGTGATCACCCACACGCCACTCGATGATCAGCCGGATGCAGGTTGGCCGGCAACGGTCACGGCGACCGTGACCGACAATCTCGGGCTCGCATCAGTCGTCCTGGAGTACTCCAAGGATGGCCTGCCACAGACGCCGGTCACGATGACGCAGATGCCGGGTACTGACCAGTACGCCGCTCAATTCCCAGTGGCAGCCTCAGCCGGCGACTACATTGAGTATCGGATCGTCGCGACGGACGCCTCCTCAGCCGCGCACAAGACCTACTCGCCGGCATCGGGATACAACATCTTTGGCATTTCGCCAGCCAGCTACTACGACTTCGAGTCGGGAGCACAGGGTTGGACTCATTCGGCTCAGGGCAGTTGGGGCGATCAGTGGCATGTGTCTGCCGAGAGGGATCACACCTCCGGGGGCAGCCAGGCCTGGAAGTGCGGAGCCACCGGACCTGGCCAATACGGCACAAGGTTGGGCGCTCTTCTGGATAGCCCGGTAGTTCAGCTCACAGGCAGCACCAGACTGACCTTCTGGTACTGGATTGATGCCGAGGACTACGTGCCGCTTGAAGGCTCAGGGTTGGCCTGGGACGGAGCGGCTCTCTCGGTGATCGATTCCACGGGGAAGGCCACATCCATAACTCCTGTCGGTGGTTACCCATACAGAATTCTGGCCGAGTCCGGAGCACCGTTCACAGCCAATAAGCCCGTTTATTCAGGCCACACGGGCTGGCGGATGGCCACCTTCGACCTCTCGGGCTTCACCGGCTCATACAAGATCAGGATCAAGTTTGGCTCCGATGAGGCTGTCGGCTTCGAAGGTCTCTACATTGACGATGTCACCATCTGGAGCCAGGGAGCTCTCGCGGGAGTAGCTGGAGGGTGCGACGGCTGCGTGAACCCGGGACTGCCTGCCAGGTTCGCTCTGGCGAACGTGCTTCCGAATCCGACCCAGGGCAGGATGAACATATCCTACTCGGTGCCGGCACCGGGATCCCGCGTTGCGATCAGGGTGTTCGATGTGCGGGGCAGACTTGCTTCGACGCTGGTAGATGAGTCGAAGACACCCGGCCGATACACCGCGGCCTGGGACGGGCAGGACAGTAACGGCAACCCGGTCGCCCCCGGCATCTACTTCATCAGAATGGAAGCCAGGGACTTCAGCGCTAGCTCCAAGGTGGTACTGGTGAGGTAACCGAGCAGGAATCGTAGATCCGCGCCGACAGGCTCACGCGGCAGGCTCGCACAGCCTGCCGTACGAGTCGGGCCGGCGGTCATGCAACAGGTGGTTCGCCGGAGTCACCAGCTTATCATCCGCCTGGTGGGGATCGATCTCGATTATCTGGAGCATTTCCTCTTCGCTTGCTCTAACGAGCACTTCTCCCCTGGGACTTATGACCTGGCTTGAGCCTATGAACTTGATTTCCTGTCCCGCGCGAGCCTCAGTGCCGACCCGATTGGCCGTGATCGCAAAGACCCGGTTCTCGAGGCAGCGCGTTATCATCGCCTGAGGGCAATGCGGAAGGAGTAGATTGGCGGGGTGGCATATGATCTGAGCGCCCGCCAGAGTGAGTGAACGGGCAGCTTCAGGGAAGATCCAATCGAAGCAGACCATCAGTCCCAATTTGATGCCGCCGTAGTCAACTGCCGAGAAGCCTTGATCCCCTGGCGCGAAGAGCAGCTTCTCCCGGTCGAACAGATGAACCTTGCGGTAGGAGCCGATCACACGGCCCTGTGCCAAGACGAAACACGAATTGTAGCAGGCGTCGCCCGCGCGTTCGGCGATCCCGGCGACGATAGCGGCACCTGTCCGGCGGGAGAGCTCGCTCAGGGCGGTGAAGGTGGGCCCGTCCGGACTCTCGGCCAAGGCC
Organism: bacterium; assembly: GCA_035542695.1. Lineage (GTDB taxonomy): Bacteria > Arandabacterota > Arandabacteria > Arandabacterales > Arandabacteraceae > DATKKY01. Next base: position 5,902 of record DATKKY010000276.1, read on the forward strand.
ACCAGCTCCTCCCGCGATTCAAAGATGTATCCCGTGGTGAAGAGCTCCGGCAGCACAATCAGGTCCGCCTTGGCGCCGCTCAGGAACTCGCTGACCCTCGCGAGATTGGCCTGCTTCTCGCCAAAGACCGGAGCGAACTGCAAATAGCCTACTCGCATGACCTGCGCTTCCCTTTATGGTCTCCCGTGACATCTGTAGGCGCGACCTGCGGGATTCTACGCTGCCGGCTGCGGAATTGAACCCAGCCGCGGAGCTGCCGCGCCCCCGCGTGCCCACGGAGTATACTCTAGGATGTTACCTATCTCCTTAGTGTGAAACAAGTTTTAAGATTCCCTCCCCTGGCTTGCCGCTCGGCCTGTCGTGGCACACTACCTGCACTTCCTCACGAACGACTTGGGTCGTGCAAAGCCACTACCGCAGATAGGAATCGCGGCAGAAAGACTGGGGGCTCACTCACAGCCCCACGCGCCAAGGTGCTCCCGCTAAGTACGGAGCGGGCCCCCGGTCACCCCCTTCAGCACGAGAGAGCCAGATGCCGAATACAGAACCCGATAGCAGCAGCCAACTGATGATGCTCAACTGCTTGATCCTCTCGCGGACCAAGGAAGGCACCGGCACGAGCGAAGCCGACCGATTTGACGACGAAGTGGAGGCATACTTCACGAGTCTCCAGAAAGCGTTCTCGGATGCGGATCGCATTGAGCTTCTGACACCTTATCTCTTTGGCTACGACATCGAGGTCTTGCAGCGGCTCGCGCACTCGGACGACGGATCTGTCAGGTATCTCGTCTGCAAGGCCAAGGATGACGTTCTCATCTTGGCCGTAGCGGTATTCGATGCCGCCGGCGAGGCTGCCTTGCCTGTGGGACCGCCCTTCAAGCACGGCAGCCAGGGTCAGATGGGCCGGGGGCCAGCCTACTTCCATTATGCCTTCTCGTACTCCCGGCAAGTGGCAAGTGCGCAGGATGCGATCGAGATTATTGAGGAAGGGCTGCCTCTAGGCCTGGAGAAGTACGCCGCTATTCTCGCTTACGTCACTAACGAATCTTTCACGCTGGCCGATCGATTCAGCGACTGTGAGATCTTCCACTTCATGCGCTCGGTCGAGCGGACAGGGATGCGCAGCCGACTCGAGCGGAAGCAGAACGAGTTCCTTGATGCGTACCTTGCGTGGAAGGCGAGCCGGAGTGAGGAGGACAGACACCGAGTCCTGGTGGTCGCCGACGAGCTGAAGCGGCTCGACCCCGGCTTCTTATACAATCTGGAAACGTAGCAGCCAGCGCCAGAGCCAAAATAAAAATCCCCGCCAACGTGCCGCGTGCCCAGTAATTCTGATTCCCGGTTTACCCAGGTGGGTGCCCTACCCCACGCTTCAAGTTTTCTGGCGCGAGCCAGACGTACAATCCGCGTGAGGGTTCAGGCTCCCCTCTCTTAAGCTGTTGGCTCAGAATTCGCTGGTAACATCGCGAGCAACGGCAGGGATTTTGTCGTTATTCAGTTTTCAAGCTTGTATAGGCAGTATAGCAACGGCAGCAGCTCGTGTCAACGAGCAAGCGCGTGCCGAGGAGCGCTTGGTCGAACACGACTATTGACATCATGTTGCCAAAGTGCTAGTGGAGCCTGCTTCAGATCACAGCCATCTGGGTGACCTATTGCCCTCGACGCGAAGAACACCGGGGCCATCTCGTGTAGCAGGGTGATCCTGGGGAAGTCAGCGATCAAGGGCTGGCCGGCGACGAGCCGGACGCGGGCCCGGGCGGTGCTGCCAGATCCCGGCGTCTCAGCACCTGGTGCCCAGGGAAAGTCCCGACCACTTCGTAGTTGAGATTCAGCCACTCGAAATCGCCTTCGGCCGTGACCCGTTTCATCGCCCGGGGCGTCACCACGAGAAACTCCGGCATGTACTCCCTCCAGACCTCCGCCAGGGGCAAGTCAAGCGAGCGCCTGCGGTAGAGGTCACAAACTTCAGGCGACGTCAGCCCGCCGAAGTCATAGACATATATCCCGGCTCGATACCCAATCATGCCGGCTTCGGTCACAAAGACCCGGTCGTTGGGCCCTGCGAGTTTAGCCACCAACTCGCCGGATTGCTCGTAGCTGGATCTCATGATCACGTAGTAGGGAAGCCTGGTTTTCTGCCACACCACCAGGGTCGAGGCGATCAGCACCACCACCAGC
>DATKKY010000277.1:0-9828 GCA_035542695.1 bacterium
ATGTCCAAGATCTTCTTGTAGATCTCGTCGAGTGCTTGCTCATCAGTAGCTCGGTAGTACCTGCCGCCAGTCGCATCCGCAATCTGCCGAAGCGCGGCCTCATCGAGCACCGTGATGTAGAGGCTGCCGTCGGGATTGCGCGCATAGACCTTGCGGCCATCAGGGGCGATAACCGGGACCGGGGCTCCACCCTCGACTCCCACGCCGATCGTATAGACCTTTATCCCGGCGGACTTGGCAAGCGCGGCACCGGTTGGCGGGTCAATCTCACCGCGGTTGTTAATGCCGTCGGTCAGGAGGATTATGATCTTGCTCTTAGCATCGGAGGCGGCGAGCCTCGCGACGCAGTTGGCCAACGCCAGCCCGATGGCTGTCCCATCCTCAATCATGCCGACATCAACGGTTTCCACCAGGGACTTCAGCACTTCGTGGTCCAGGGTCAGGGGACACCTGGTGAAGCTCTTTGAGGCGAAGGCCACCAAGCCAATCCGGTCGTTGGTATCCCGAGAGACAAAGTCGGCGACCACCTGCTTGGCCACCGTGATCCTGTTGCGGGGCTTGAAGTCCTCGGCCCGCATGCTCCCGGAGATATCCAGCCCCAACATGACGTCTATGCCTTCCGACTTGATGGTCTCGTAGCCCCGCTCAAGCTGCGGCCGGGCCAGGGCCACGACTATTGCTACCAGGGTCACCACCCGGAGGGCAAAGAGCCTTCCGCGGAAGCCGCGGCCGATCTTGAAGCGCCCCCGGAGCGACGCCAAATCCGAGTAAGCCACAGCGACCGCATGCCTCCCGCCCTCCTTGTAACCGAACCGGTACAGCAGCGGTAGGAGGGCAAGTGCGAAGAAGAATAGCGGATGCTCGAATCTCACGGTTGCCTCTCCCCTGTCGCCTGGCCGCCAGGCTTGGCCGGAGCGCCTCCGGACCGAGGGCGCAGATCAGCCCCCGCATAGCTCTGCGCGAGGAACCAGGAGTCCGGGACCGCTGCAAGCTGGGCCGTGAGCGAGACTATGTTCCTCGCACGCCCGATGAGCGAGCCTGCCGGGCCGCTGGCCGGCACGTACTTGGCGAACTTGACCAGATCACATTCGCCCAGCACTTCACTGACCAAGCGGTACGCCTCGCCGGTCAGGCCCCGGTTCAAGAGAATCTCCAGAGCATAGGAAGTGGGCGACTCCATGGCGAGCACGCCGAATTGCCTTTCCAGATATCGCCGCAAGGTCTCGGAGACGAGTCTATAGAGCTCCCCGACCATGCCGCGCTCCACAAGGCCGAGAGCTTGGGTCTTGTCCAGCTCTCGCACCGCCGCCTCGGCCGGGAGAAGCCCGGGCTCGGTGATCTCGACGTCGAAAGCCGGAACTCGCTTGCGAGCCAAGCCCACAAGCGCGAGCAGGCGCAGGACGAGGTTCCAGACCGGCCGTGACACCCTCGCCCAAATTCGCCTGAGATAAGCTTCGATCTCCTCCCGGCGTTTGAAGGAAACCAGCACGCTGGCAGATGCTGCCACCGCCAGCCCGAGAATCACGAGGTAGCTCAGGATGATGTCCTTCCAACGCCGTGGCACCCGGATCGGCCGTTTGATGTCCCGTATGTCATCGACCTTTTCAGGCAGCACGCTCGTTACCTGGATTTCGACGGGCTGGGTCTCCACGGTGCCTGAGGTGCCGTCTGCACCTACGTACACGGCCGAAATTGGAGGAATGGTCTGGGTCCCCGTCTCGAAGACCGTCAGGAGCAAAGATGAAGTTCGGATGGAATGCCCGCCGCTGGTCGAGACGGGTCCGTTGGCAATGTCTTTCACAACGAAATTGCCGATTTTCTCCGGCAAGGCCAGCGGTTTGGCGTCAACGCCATCGGGCCAATCGAACTTGACATCAAGCCGGAAGGTGTCGCCGACAGCGATCGATCGCACGCTTGGGGCGGCCTCGACGGCAACCGGGGGCTCGGCGAGAGCAATGTGACTGGACCCGAGGGCGCCGAACCAGATTGCGGCCGCCATCGCAAGACACGCGGCCACATCCAGGCGCGCCCTCCTGGAGGCTGGACAGCCTCGAGCATCACCGGCCCACAAGTGACCTGCTAGTAGCCTCAACGGTGCCACTTGAGCCTCCGCTCCCGTTCCTGGAAAAACCTTACCAGGGGTTCCACGTACTCCTCGTCCGTCCTGAGCCCGATCTCATCAACCTTGGCCCTCGAAAAGATAGCCTGCCGCTCGGCCGTCAGCGCCCGGGCAACCCGCGCGAAGGCGGCGGACGCCCGGCCGGTCCTGAAGTCGAGCATTGCCCTCAGCCCGGTCTCCCCGTCTTCGACCTCCACAAAACCCACCGGCGGTACCTCCATCTCCTTGGGATCCGAGATGGTGATTGCCACGACATCGTGCTTCTTGTTGGCCACCCTGAGGGCATCGGCGTAGCCCGAGTCCCGGAAGTCCGAAATAAGGAACATCACACTGTGTCGCCGCATCACTCGCATCGCATACTCCAGCGCTCCCGCTATCGCCGTCCCCCGCGAGCGCGACTCAAAATGCAGGATCTCGCGGATGATCCTCAGGACGTGCTTGCTTCCCTTGCGCGGCGGCACGAAAGCCTCGATCTGATCGGTGAACACCAGCAGGCCCACCTTGTCGTTGTTCCTTATCGCAGCAAACGCCAGCACCGCGCCGATCTCCGCCGCCAGCTCGCGTTTAAGCCTGGCGCTGGTGCCGAAGTCGAAGGACCCGCTGGCATCGAAGACAATCAGCACCGTCAGCTCGCGCTCCTCGATGTACTTCTTGACATGAAGCCACCCGGTCCGGGCGGTCACGTTCCAATCGATGGTCCTGATATCGTCGCCGGGCTGGTACTCCCTGACTTCGTCGAACTCCATGCCACGGCCCTTGAAAATGCTCTCGTACTGGCCCGCGAAAGTATCCTGAACAATCGAGCGCGTGGTTATCTCGATCTTCCTGACTTTCTCCAGCACTTCCCTGGGGATCACGCGTAGCTCCTATGGTATCTCGACGGTCTCGAAAATTCTGGTTATCATGGTCTCAGTGGTTATGCTCTCAGCCTCGGCTTCGTAGGACGGGATGATGCGGTGCCGCAAGACCTCCATCCCTATCGACCTCACGTCCTCCGGCGTCACATAACCCCGCCCCCTCAGGAAGGCGAAGGCTTTGGCGCCCATCGTGAGATAGATGCTGGCCCGCGGCGAGGCCCCGTATTCTATCAGAGATTCCATATCCTTGAGCCCCGCCTTGGCAGGCTCCCGCGTCGCCATTACCAGATCAACGATGTAATTCTCAATCTTCTCGTCAACGTAGATGTCGTTTATGGTGCGTCGGGCCGCGAGGATCACTTCGGGCGCTGCCACCGGCTGCGCCTGAGGAGTCTCGGACTTGGTCATGCGCCTCAGGATCGCCAGCTCGTCTTCGCGTGGCGGGTAGTCAATCACCACCTTGAGCATGAACCGGTCCACCTGGGCTTCCGGAAGCGGATACGTGCCTTCCTGTTCGATCGGATTCTGAGTGGCCATCACCAGGAAGGGCTCGGTCAACTTGAAGGTCGTCTCTCCGATAGTGACCTGGCGTTCCTGCATCGCCTCGAGCAGGGCGCTCTGGACCTTGGCGGGCGCGCGGTTGATTTCGTCAGCCAGAACGAGGTTGGCAAAGATCGGACCTTTGCGCGGCTTGAAAGCACCTTCCTTCTGATCATAGATCAGGGTCCCGACCAGGTCCGCAGGCAGCAGATCAGGTGTGAACTGGATGCGCTGGAACTTGGTCTGGATGGTGTCCGACAGCGTCTTGACCGCGAGGGTCTTGGCAAGGCCGGGGACACCCTCTATGAGGACGTGGCCCTGGCACAGCAAGGCCACAAGCAACCGCTCGATCAAGTGTTTCTGCCCGACGATCACCTTCTCTAGCTGGCCCAGGATGGGTTGGACAAAGGCGCTCTCGTTGCGGATCCTCTCGTTCAAAGCCAGGATGTCCAGCTCCACAGCGTACTCCTTTCTTGGTGGTTTCAAGGTCGATTTCGGTCTCTTACTTACCTTTTTAACAAGGTTGCGTCAAGCCGGTTCCCGCAGTAAATGGGGAAATCCCCTGCCAAAGCGAACCTCAGGCTTGAGGGAAAATCCTCCTGGCCTCGGCAACCGTGTTGACGTGGATGTCAACGACGTCCTGGACATTGACGGCGTAGCCGCCAGCAAAGACAATGGCGACCGGCACACCTCTGTCGCGGCATGCCTCAAGCACCAGGGCATCCCGCTGCTTCAGGCCCCGCTTGGTCAGGGCGAGCCCGCCCAGCACGTCGTCGCGGAAGGGATCCGCTCCTGCCAGGTAGAGGCAGAACTCAGGCTTGTGATCGGCGAGAATATCACCGACCACGCTTAGCTTAGCGAGATAGAGAGCGTCGTCTGCCCCGTCAGGCAGACCGATATCGAGATCGCTCTTCACCTTGGGGGGATAGTTGTTTTCCTGATGAATCGAGAATGTGAAAACATCAGGCTCCTTTGCGAATATGACCGCAGTGCCGTTGCCTTGATGGAGATCACAGTCGATGACGCACACGCGCCGCACTGCGCCATCCTTCCTCAGCCTCGCAATGGCAACTCCCACATCATTTATGTAGCAGAAGCCCTCGGCATGATCGGGATAGGCGTGATGGTAGCCGCCGCCGATGTGGATTGCCACGCCGTCCTTGAGCGCCCAGCGGGCAGCCTCGATCGTGCCCCCCGCAGTCACCATGTAAGCTCTGACGATCTCGGGTGTGAGGGCCATCTCGGACTGCGCGGTGCGCTCAGTCCAGCGGAGATTGACGAGATCATCCAGATAAGCGGGGGTATGAACCAGGAGCAGATCCTCAGTGGTTGCCGGCTTTGCTGCGACGAAGTCGGCGGGCGCGGCCAGGGAGGCTTTGATGATGGCCTCCTTGATCAGCCGATACTTGGAGACCGGGAAGATATGTCCGAAGAGTTCCACCTCGTAAGCACTTGACCATATGAACTTCATCACGCACCTGTAAGCTTCACACCATACCTGATGAACATGACAGCGACCACTAGCAGGAATGCTCCGCACACCGCGAAGATGACGCGATACCAGGCTCCCTTGCTGTAACTCAGCCCCAGGGATACGAGGTAGGAAACTATGGTGTACCACAAGAGGTCGGATGAGATGTGGCCGGTGACGAAAGCCACTATGCCCCTGACCCCCAGCGAGGACGAAGAAACGAGCAGGGTAGCCCCGATGCTTCCCCACCATCCGAACCAGTAAGGATTGGACAACGTGGTGGTGACACCCAGCAGGACGGGCGCCGAGTTACCACCTGCAGATGCTTTGGTCGCCAGGGCTTCGGCCTGATCCAGCGACCTGAACTTCCGGAGCATGCTTATTCCCATCCAAGCCAGAAAGGCCCCGCCGACGGTGGCTATGGTCTTCCTCACCCGGATGTCATGCATGAAGGACGATACCCCGAGAATCAGGGCGACGGTGATGGCAACCTCGGTCAGACCGTGACCGAGCACCACCAGCGGGCCGGCCTTGGCCCCGCGCTTGACGGCTTCCCTTACGGTGACGGTCAGGGTTGGCCCGGGAACCAGTGCCCCTGAGAAGCCGATCAGGAATGATGTCCAGAAGATGGCCAGAAAACCGAGCAAATCCTCTCTCCTCGCCCTCGCTTGCTTCTCGAGCCCGATTGGCCCGCAACGGCGCCGCGAGCTTCACACCCTGCCCGACCGCAATATGTTTATCAGCAACCACAGGCCCACCAGCGCTGCGATAGCAAACCCGGCGATCCCGAAGCCTCGATAAACGGCGATGTCGCCTCCGCGCACCAGCACCAGCGACGATGCGACGATCAGAGCGGCCACCAGGAGACTAAAGGACAGGCGGTTGCTGGCCTTCTCGATTTCCCCGGTCAGTTTCTCCAGCCCCATATGTTCGAATTCAAGCTTCAGCCTCCCCTGTCGCGCCAGAGCAAGTATGTTGGCCAGGTCCGATGGGATTGACGACAGCTTGGATACGGCCTCGCCGACCGCTCGCCCCGGTTCCCCCAGCAGCTTGGCGATGATGCGCCGGCGGCCTAGCAGCTTGCCCACGTACGGTTTGGCCTCCTCCATCATGCTGAAGTCGGGATCGAGGACACGCCCAACCTCCTCATATATGGAAAGAGCCTTCCCCAAGAGCAGAAACTCCGTGCGAACCTTGACTCGGTAGCGTCTCATGAAGGCTATTATCTCGCCGAACAGGTCCCTGACGTTGATCTCTCCCAGCCGGCGGGAGCCGTACTTCTCGCTGAAGAGCATCACCTCTTCGAGGACATCGCGCCTTTCAACGTCCTCGGGCAGCATCCGCAACCTCTCCATACCGCTAATGATACGCTGCTCGTTGCCTTCGACGACACCTATGAAGACATCGGCGAGGTCGCTTATCTCCCTCTTGGTCAGCCTTCCCACGATTCCAAAGTCCACGGGCGCGATCTTGCCGTCGCGAGTGACGAAAAGATTGCCGGGATGAGGGTCGGCATGGAACAGCCCGAATTCGAAGATCTGCCGTAGGACCGCCCGCGCTCCAGCCCGGGCAATCTCCGCCGTGTTCAAGCTAGCTGCCTTCAGACGGTCGATCTCCGATATCTTGATGCCGTCAATGAACTCGGTGGTGAGGACCCTGGAGGTCGAGAGCGCCTTGTAGACCTGGAGGATCTGCACTTCCGGGTCACCGGCGAAGTTCTTCGCGAAGGCGGCGATATGGCTGGCCTCCACTGAGAAATCCACCTCGCGCCTGGAGGTGCGCTCAAACTCGCTCACAATGCCCGAGGGGTCGTAGCGCCGGGATTCGGGCACGTAGGTTTCGAGCAGACTGGCCAGATCCCTGAGGATCATCGTGTCAATCGCAAAGGCCTCCCTGACACCCGGGCGCTGAACTTTGACGCAGACCCGCTCGCCGCCGGCGAGGGTCGCCATGTGCACCTGGGCTATCGAGGCCGAAGCCAGGGGCTCCCGATCGAATTCCTTGAAGAGGCTGGACAGACTTCCGCCAAGATCGGTCGTGATGATTCGCTCGACCTCTTCGAAGGCGAAGGGGCTCACCTGGTCCTGGAGTTTGGCAAGCTCCGCCCCGTAGTCGCTGGGAAGCAAGTAGGCACGCGTGCTCAGGATCTGCCCGAACTTGATGAAGGTTGGACCGAGTTCCTCAAGCGCGAGCCGCAGCTGTTCCGGACCCGCCAAGCCGCGAGTGCCACGCCGCTTGAGCAGGGTCTTGACGTAGAGCGGCAGGTGAGCACGGTAGAGGAACTCGCCGAAACCGTATTTCACGAGCACGACGGCGATCTGTCTGAATCGCCGGATGCTGCTGAGTCTCCGTTGGATCCCCAAAACCGGCAAGCTAGTTCCCCTTGCCCTCTTTGGCCTTCAGCGCCTTCTCCAGTTCGTCCACCCGTGCGGTCAGGCCGGTGACGCGGCCTTCCAGCTTCTTCATGTCCTCGAGCCAGCGGAGCTTCTTGGACACAGCCTCAACCCGGTCATCCACCAGCTTCTTGACCTCGGCGGTTGCCGCCTCGGCCTTGCGCTGCAACTCGTCGATCGCCTTGGCCTTGTCTCCGGCAGCCACTTCCCCCCGCTTCACCAGGTCGTCCACCAATTCCTCGGCCTTCTCCCGGGTGAGGGCAGCGGCACCGACCCCAAACATCATCGCTTTCTTCAGAACTGACATTGAGTCCACCTCCTCTTATGCTCGCCGCTCTGCCATCCCAAATCTACGCCACCTCCCAACCCCTTTCAAGCGGTTTCGACCACCATCGGTTCCCGGGGAGGGTGCCAGGGCGGCCTCGCCAGGCCAAGGGCTTCGATAGCCGAGGGCACGCAGGCCGTGCGCCTCGCGCCCCCCCGAGGCCAAGAGCGCGCTCGAAATCAGGCGTAGAATATGGTATAATAGATTGTATGAAAGGCGTTGCCGCGCAACGGTTTAGGCTTTGCGCAGTTTCAGCTGCGCTTGCGGTCTTTGGGCTCCTTTCGGTTCCTGTAGCGCCGGCCCTCGGCGATTCGGGAGAGCTCGGACCAGCCTTCGAGCTGGGCGGACGTCCGGCCTATGGGGCTGCTCCCGAGCACCAGTGGAACGCGGCAGCGGCTTTCGGCACCAGCACCTATATGGTGGTCTGGAGCGATCCCCGCAACGGCTCCTCTTACGACATTTACGGGACGCGCGTATCGACCGATGGCATAGTGCTCGACCCCACCGGAATTGCTCTCACTACTACCGCGCCCAATCAAGAGGACCCGGCAATTGCCTTCGACGGCACCAACTATCTGGTGGTATGGAAGGACGGGCGGAACGGCATTAATGGTGACGTTTACGGGACCCGCCTGGCCACCGACGGCGCGGTGATCGACTCTGCCGGCATTGCCGTATCCGTGACGGCTGAGGCCCAGGCCGATGTCGCAGTTGCCTTTGGGGACTCGGCTTACTTGGTGGTTTGGGCCGACACCCGCAACGGAGTAGTCAACATCTACGGAGCCCGCGTGACTCCCGCCGGCGCCGTGCTTGACCCGGCAGGCATTGCCATCTGTACCGATCCGGTCGGGCAGGCCCTGCCTACTGTCGCATTCGATGGCTCCGAGTGGCTGGTCGCGTGGCAGGACAGCCGCGACGGCGAGCCCGACATATACGGCGCGCGCGTGGCCAGCGATGGCACCGTGCTCGATCCCTCAGGAATTATGATTGCCTCGGCGGCCGGCGATCAGGTCAACGCCGCCGCCGCATCCAACGGCGAGACCTTCCTGGTGGTGTGGGACGACAAACGTAGCGGAACTTCCCGCGATATCTACGGAGCACGCATTGCTTCCGACGGCACTGTGCTCGACCCGGCAGGCATTCAAATATGCGTGGGCGCAACCGATCAGGAGTACGCGGGCGTGGGCTTCGATGGGACCCACTACCTCGTGGTTTGGGACGATCTGCGCAACTTGAGCACGTGGGACCTCTATGCGACGCGCCTGGATGCCACAGGCGCGGTGCTCGATCCAGCGGGCATCGCCGTCTCCACTTACCCCAGCCAGGAATTCAACGCCGCCGTGGCCTCGAACGGCACCAATTTCCTGGTCGCCTGGCATGACTCCCGGAATGGCACCAAGGACATCTACGGCGCCCGGGTGACTTCTGACGGAGTGCTCCTGGATGCCAATTCCATGCTGATTTCGACGGCTGCCGCCTACCAGGCCAGTCCGGCGATGGCTTTCGACGGCACCAACTACCTCGCGGTCTGGCACGAGTGGCATCTGGACTCGGGATACGACATCTCCGGGACCCGCTTGGCCACGGACGGCACGGTGCTCGATACCCTCGACCTAGCGATATCGACAGCGGCCAAGGATCAGGTCTACCCCGCGGTGGCCGCAGGAAGCGCCAACTGCCTGGTGGTCTGGCAGGACTACCGTCGCGGCGCATACTTCATTGACGGCGCCCGGGTGGCTGCCGATGGAAGCGTGCTTGACCCCGCCGGCTTCGCCATCTGCGCGCCCGGCGGGCCGCAGGAGTATCCCGACGTGGCCTCGGACGGCACCAACTACCTGGTGGTCTGGCAGGACAAGCGTAGCGGGGCCTACGATATCTATGCTGCGAGAGTGACAAGCGCCGGGACGGTGCTCGATCCTGCCGGAATCGCCGTCTCGGGAGCTTCAGCCGACCAGCTGCATCCGGCGGTGGCCTTTGATGGCGCCGACTACCTCGTGGTGTGGGACGACTACCGCAACGGCAACTATGACATCTACGGCGCGCGGGTAGCCCTCGACGGGACCGTACTCGACACGCTGGGGATAGCGATATCCAGCGCAAGCAGTGCCCAGCAGTGGCCAGCC
>DATKKY010000278.1:0-5967 GCA_035542695.1 bacterium
AGCGACCACCTCGCTCCTGGCCGAGCGCTATGAAGGCGTGTTGATCAAGGTTCAGAATGTGACGGTCACCAATGACAGCCTCGACAAGAGCGTGGATTGGGAAGTGAACGACGGTTCCGGGGCCTGCCAGATCGGCACTCAAGGTTACTACGTGTACAACCCCGTGGTCGGCGATCACCTGGACACCGTTCAGGGCATACTCAATTACAGCGGCGATGCTCCCACCAAGTCCACGGTCTATAGCTTCAAGCTGGATCCCCGCCGCACTTCCGACATATCTGGTCCGCCGATGATCACCAGCCTGGTGTATTCGCCGCATGCGCCGCGGACGGGAAACTCGGTGACGTTTACCGCGACCATAACCGGGGCGCATCCGCCTTTCACGGTGAAGCTCTTCACCAGCACCAACGGCGGCGCTTCCTATGACAGCACCGGAATGACGGGCACTGACAGCCTTTACACCGCGGTCAAGGGTCCCTGGACGGACGGTACGACGGTCCTCTACTACGTCCGGGCAACCGACACCCAGCCAGCATCGACACGCAAGCCTGTGGCCGGCACCTATGACCTGTACGTAGGCATGCTGACCATCTACCAGGTCCAATACGTTGCATCTGGCAGCGATAGCTCCAGCTATGCGGGGAAACCGGTTAACGTTCAGGGTATAGTGACCGCGGCAAGCGGGGAGCTTGGCTCCCAGTACTTCTTCATTCAGAACCACTACACCAGCGTGCCCGATTTCACGGGCGTCGAGGTGTATGACCGAACCGGCACGGTCAGTGTGGCCCGCGGCGATACCGTGACGGTCTCCGGAGACGTTCAGGAGTACTACAAGAACACCGAGATCGCCATGTTCTTCCCCGGGGCCATAACCATCCATGGCCATAACGCCAGCGTGCCTCCGGCGTACTCGGTGACCACGGCATCGGTGGCGACCTCCGAGAAGTACGAGGGAGTCCTGGTGGTGGCCAACGGCGCGACCGTGAAGAGCGCCAAGGATACGTACGGCGAGTGGAACATCAGTAATGGTGGCGCTGCCGACACTTGCAAGGTGGGAGACTTCGGCACCTACTCCTACATTCCGGTGGTCAACGATGCGGTCGTTGTGACTGGCGTGGTTGACTACGACTATAGCCAGTACAAGATTCAGCCTAGGAACGATGCCGATATCTGCTATCCGGCCAAGGCCGGCGTGCCGGACGGCAATGCTAAGCCTGCCCACGTGATGCTCTCGGTCAAGCCAAACCCGATGCTGGATGGCAGCCAGATCAGGTTTGCGCTGCCGGTGGCGGGCAGGGTGGAGCTCAAGATTTACAACGTCAGGGGCCAGCTGGTCCGGAGCCTGATTGACGGCGCGAGCCCAGCCGGGGAGTACAGGATCGACTGGAACGGCACCAATTCGACGGGAGAGCGCGTGGGCGCTGGCGTTTACTTCATGAGGCTTGAGACTCGAGGTGGTTCGGCTGTAAGTAAAGTGGTGGTTTCGCGGTAAGCCTTGAACACGAAGGGGGTGATTCGAGACACGCTTGATCCAGCGGACGGGTTGGTGGTGGGAGTAGTTCGGCGGCCAAAGCCATGACTGGGTGGCATCCTTGGCCGCGCGAAGTGGAAGCAGCAGTTCTGGGGAAAAGCCCCAGAAAGGGAGGTTGGAGACAATGAAGAAGTTGTTCTTGGTTTTCGCAGTTGTTTGCCTAGCTGCGCCGGCCGCCTGGGCCCTCACGGGCACCTATGGCTGGGAGGACTGCGGGACGATCCTGGGCATGTCCCCGGCGAACATCTTTTCGGAAGTCAGCAACGTGACTGACATGTACAACAGTGGCACGCATTCGCTGAAGCTGGTGCATGCCCTGACGCCGACTGGCACTTCTCAGGCCTATGTCGCGTGGATCAAGGGTTTGACCGCTGGCGACGTCGTTACGGGCGAATTCTATGCTTACGACCTCACGGCGACCAGCAACCCTTCGGCCCGGATTTGGGCTCACTATGCCAACTCCACCGATGTCAACTCCTACTATGGCAGTGCCAGCGGTTCGATGGACTATAGCGGCACACCGGTGGGCTGGGGGATTGTGCCCAACACGTCGGGTCATCCGTATGCCTGGACCTTCGCGGCAACCAGCGGTTTGGCGGACGCTATAATCATCGAAGTCCGTACGTACGGTTATGCGGCTGGTGTCAACACGCTGTGGATCGATGACCTTTCGGTCACGGCTCCGGATCGCGCTGGTGTCTCGATCGCATTCCCGGCGCCTGGTCCTTCGGCTACTGAGCCGGGTACCTGGGGCAGCATCAAGGCGCTCTATCGCTAGGCTTGCGGTTCAATCAGGACTGGAGAGCCCCGTCTCTTGGGAGACGGGGCTCTTCTTTTAACTCACTTTCGGATTTCCCCGGCCCGGCGCTGGTGCTACACTCAACTTCCGTAGGTTGGCCTGAGTTATGATCGCATCCATGACCGAGCGCGAACACACCGCGGCTGCCGGAATCCCGGGAACCTCCTGGTTTCCGTATCTGATTGTATTCCTCGTGGGTCTGGCGCTGTACGCCAACACTATCCCGAATGACTACGCGCTTGATGACCGAGTGGTTATCGTGGCAAACCCCTATACCCAGCAGGGTCTCAAAGGTATCTGGGGCATTCTCTCCCACGATACGCTGATGGGGTTCTTTGGCGGGCGGGCATCGCCAACGCAGAATGGGCGCTACCGGCCCCTGTCGCTGGTCACGTTCGCAATCGAACGCCAATTCCTTGGGAAGAATCCCCATGTCAGTCATCTGGTCAATCTGCTTCTCTACGCCTTGACCGGCGTGGTGCTTTATGGGCTGCTCTCGAGATTGCTCGCCGGCAGCCGGCCAAGCGGCAGGTGGCAGTTGTCAATCCCGTTAGTTGCCACCCTGCTCTATCTGTCCCATCCGCTTCACACGGAGGTAGTCGCCAACATCAAGGGGCGGGATGACATCATGGCTTTGCTCGGTGCCCTGCTGGCCCTGCGCTGCACGCTTGGCTATCTCGACAGGGGCAGGGTCCGCTACCTTGCAGTCAGTTTCGTCGTCTTCTTCTTGGCCTTGATGTCCAAGGAGAATGCAGCGGCCTTTGTTGTCGTGATTCCGCTGACGATCCACTTCTTTACGGATCACAAGCTGCGGGGGATCCTGGTATCGGTGGCCCCGCTGGTCCTGGCGGTAGCTGCCTACTTGGCGCTGCGCCATGCCGCCATTGCGGGGCCGAGCGTGAGGACCGTTCCTGAGCTGATGAACAACCCTTTCCTTGACGCTTCAACGGCACAAAGGCTTGCGACCGTGCTTTATACCTGGCTCATCTACCTGAAGTTGCTCGTCTTTCCGCATCCTCTGACGTTCGATTACTACCCCAGGCAACTCGATATCATCAGTTTTCCAGATCCCAGAGCCCTGGCGTCGCTTTTGCTATGTTGCGCGCTCGCGGTGATCGCTGTCGCGGGCTTGAGGCGGAAAGGCCTTACGTCCTACGCGATTTGGTTCGGCGGGCTCACCTTCCTGCCGGTGTCCAATCTGGTGTTCAATCTTGGCGTGTTCATGAGTGAGCGCTATATGTACGTCGCATCGCTGGGTTTCTGCCTGGTGATCGCGAACTTGCTGGTCTCCGGGGCGCCAAGGCTCTTGGGGAGCGAAGCTATCGGCCGCCGGGTTGTCGCCGGCGTGCTTGTCGGGATTCTTTGCCTATACGGGGCTGCCACGCTTGGCCGCAATCGGCAGTGGGCGAATGAGTACACCCTCTTCACACATGATGTAAAGGTATCATCCAAGAGCGCAATCAGTCCGTTCTTCGCTGGCCAGGTGCTTATCGAAGAGGCTATCGCCTTGCGGGATATCCGGACCCGCGGCCAATCAACGGCGGAGATGATCGCCAGGATCAACACCGAGACACGGCTGCCCAAAGCCGAAAGGGCTCAATTCCTGGCTTCGGCGAGCCCTGATGCGCTCAAGTCCGAGTTGTTCCAGCGCGAGGGCGAATTGCACGCTCTGGGGCTTGACTATCTGCACAAGTCGATCGGGATCCACCCGACATTTGTAGGCCCGCGCCTCGCACTGGCGTACGCGACTTTCTACTACGACCAGAACTACGAAGAAGCTGCCAAGATCTGTCTTGAGGTACTCCAGCTAAACCCGAATGCCGAGGATGCCTATGTTGACCTTGAGAAGTCCCTCGGCCAGAGCCACGACGTCGATCTGCAGCTCAGGATGTGGGAAGAGGTTCTCGGGATCAATCCCAATCGTTTTGAACCGAATTTCCACCTCGGCATCCTTTATGGTCACTACAAGAGTCAGCCGGGGAAGGCCATATCTTTCCTCGAAAAGGCGGTTCAGTTGCAGCC
The DNA here is from genome assembly GCA_035542695.1 of bacterium. Taxonomy (GTDB): domain Bacteria; phylum Arandabacterota; class Arandabacteria; order Arandabacterales; family Arandabacteraceae; genus DATKKY01. The sequence goes on from DATKKY010000278.1 coordinate 4,353, forward strand.
CGGAAACGCCGAAGCCTACAACAATCTCGGGACCGCTTACGGGATGGCGGACCGCCCTCAAGACGCCATCAAGGCTTTTGAGCACGCGGCCCAAATCAATCCCACGGATGCGCAGGTCTTCTTGAATCTGGCAGTTGCGTATCGCTCGATCGGAGACGAAGCCAGGGCGCTGGATTGCTCTCGAAAGGCCGAGGAGTTGAGGTCCGGGAGGCAGGGAGCAGCGGGTACCTGGAAACCGCGATGACATCGATGGCTGAAGGCGAACACGGTGTTCGAGCTACCCCGCGGGCCTATGTCTGGTTTCCGTATCTCATGGTGTTCGTCGTAAGTTTCCTCCTGTACGCGAATACGATCCCCAACGGTTATGCGCTCGATGACAAGGTGGTGATCGGGGAAAACCCCTTTACCCAGAAAGGCGTTGGGGGAATCCGGGACATTCTCACGCACGATACGCTCACAGGCTTTTACGGCAAGGGGCAGTCGATCGTGCCGGGTGGACGCTATCGGCCCCTTTCGCTCGTAACGTTTGCGGTCGAATGGCAGCTCTTCGGCCAGAATCCGCACCTTAGCCACTTGATCAATGTCATCCTCTATGCCTTGACCGGCGTAGTGCTCTATGGCCTGCTCTCAAGGTTGTTTGCCGATCGCCAGGTCAAGCCGCGGTGGTACTTTTCGGTGCCCTTGGTCGCTACCCTGCTCTATGTGGCCCATCCGCTCCACACCGAGGTGGTTGCCAACATCAAGGCCCGGGATGACATCATGGCCTTGCTCGGTGCCCTGCTCGCCCTGCGTTGTACGCTTCGCTATCTTGACACGGACCGAGTGATCCATCTCGTGGGCTCCTCCGTGGCCTTCCTGCTGGCCCTGCTGTCCAAGGAAAACGTGATAGCGTTCCTGGCAGTGATTCCCGTGATGGTCTATTTCTGTACTGATCACAAGCCGAGGAGGAATGCTGTCTCGGTAGCTCCACTCGCTTTGGCTGCGGTCACTTACCTGGTCATGCGGCACACGGCTCTTGCGGGGCCGAAGATCCCGACCGTTCCGGACCTGATGAACTACCCGTTCCTGGGTTCTTCGAAAGCACGGGAGCTCGCAACCATTGCCTACACCTGGCTCGTCTACGTGAAATTGCTGATCTTTCCCCATCCTCTGACTTATGATTACTACCCCAAGCAGATTCCCATCATAAGCTTCACTGATCCCCGGGCGCTGGCGGCGATACTGGTCTGTGCATCATTGGCTGTGGTTGCCTTAGCCGGTTTGAGAAAAAGAGGCGTAGTAGCATGTGGGTTGTGGTTCTTCGGACTCACCTTCCTGCCGGTCTCCAATCTGGTAATCAATGTCGGGACCTTCATGAACGAGCGATTCATGTATGTTCCATCCCTGGGCTTCTGCCTCATCGTTGCATACTTGCTGGTCTCGCGGGCCCCTGGGCTTTGGAAGAACAAGGATTTCGCCCGGCGGGTGCTATCGGTCGGGCTTGTAGTGATTCTTTGTCTTTACGGAACTGCAGTGGTCAGCCGCAACCGCGTGTGGGAGAATGACTACACGCTCTTCATGCATGACGTGAAGATATCAACCCGGAGCGCCAAGAGCGCAGCGTCCGCGGGGCAGG
>DATKKY010000279.1:0-18972 GCA_035542695.1 bacterium
AACATGCCCGATGCCGGATCGTTAGCTGCAGTGTTCCGTTATTAACTGTTGGGATCCTGGAACAGCGAAGTCCAGGGAACAGAGGTAACCAACTTGCACGCTCACAGGACCGAACAACAGTGAATAAGCAATGCACGTCGATGGGGAGCACCATGTCTGACGATAGGAAGCAGGAAAGGAAGAGCCGCAGTGCACGACGCCGAGCAAGATACCGCGAGATCGCTGCGGTGTTGTGGGAGGAACGCTTGCTCGACCTCTTTAGAGGTACCGGACTCGAGGATGACCTACCCAGCGGGACCGTGGCTGAACCGACACCGGGCACCAAGGAGAAGGACCTACCGCTGCCGGTGCGGGTTCGTCACGCCCTCGAGCGCTTGGGACCTGTTTTCGTTAAGCTCGGGCAGCTTCTGGCCATGCGGGGCGCCCTGCTCCCGCCCGCCCTCCACAGAGAGTTAGCGAGGCTCCAGGATGAGGTGCCAGAGGTCCCGTGGCCGGAGATGAGAACGCGGGTGGAAGACGAACTTAGCGCGTCGGTCGAGGAACTGTTCGGAAGCTTCGACGAAGAACCGCTGGCCGCCGCCTCGATCGGCCAGGTCTACCGTGCCACGCTGCCCGACGGCACCCCGGTCGCCGTGAAGGTCCAGCGTCCCGGCGTGACCAAGGCCATGGAGATCGACCTCGATATCATGCGTGACCTCTCCGGCCGGTTGGCAAAGCATGTCCAGTGGGCCAGAGAGAACGATGTCGCCGCCGTCGCCGAGGAGTTCGCCTCAGTCCTGCACGCGGAACTTGACTACACTCAGGAGGGACATTCCCTCGATCACTTCCGGAGCGCGTTCGCAGACGATCCTTCGATCGTCTTCCCACGGGTCTACTGGGACCAGACGACGAGCCGGGTCCTCACCATGGACCTCATCGACGGTGTGCCGGCCACAGAGTTGGAGAACGACGAGAAGGCCGCGGGCGTCGACCGGGCGCACCTGGTCCAGGTCGTCACGGGAGCCTACTTCCGCATGATCTTCCAACTCGGCTTCTACCATGCCGACCCACATGCTGGAAACCTGTTTGCGCTCCCCGGCGGCCGCCTCGGCTTCGTAGACTTCGGCCGGGTGGCGACTATCTCCGAGCGAAATAGAGATGTGGCCTTTGATATGCTTCTGGCCATGCTCGACGACGACCCGGCCGGTGTCACAGAGGCCGTACTCGCAATGCTGGGTATGCCAGCACAAATCGACCTGGCGGCACTTGAAATGGACATCGGCGCTATACTTGCCAAGTACCGCCGCCAGCAGTCCAGCGGTGAAGGTCTGGACAGGCTCATGCAGGGCCTCCTCAAACTGCTGCGTGACCATCACCTGCAGGTCCCCCCTGAACTTGACGTGCTGCTTACAACGTTAGGCGTGCTCGAAGGCGTTGACAGACAGATCGACCCGGCATTCCGCATGATCGACGTGACCCAGCCATTCGCCCGCAAGCTCATGCCCGAGCGGTACGGTCTCGGACATATCATCAAGGCCACACTGCGCTCAGCGCGAGCCTATGGCCGGTTCCTCGACCAGCTACCCTTGTATGCCACACGCGCCTTGCGCCGTGTCGGTGAGGGCGAGTTCAGGGTGGCGGTGAGACCAGAGAACTTCGAGGCGCTTGTGGATCGTCTGACGGCCGGCGTATACCTGCTCGCGTACGCCATCATCATCGGAGCGCTGATAGTCGGCTTTGCGTTTCTCGTTGGTCGGCAGGGTCTGACCCGGCCGGAGCGGATTGGCTACCGGGTGGTGCTGTTCGCCGCGATAGCCAGTGTGTTCTGGTTCGCCATCCGGTCGATGCGTAACGAGTGGCGCAAACGCCAAGCAGACAGGCGGGCGCGCCGGTAAGCGAAAACGAAGGCGAGCAGGTGGCTACGGGCTCGCTCTTGATCCGCGGACGAGGAACGAGGAACCGGCGTACCGTGAATTCGGGCATCCACTTCTTCTGCAGAACGACTGCCGGGGGCCGGGCCGCGACTGGTCCGGCTCTCACTTATATAGTGAGGGGCACACAACAGCGACCCTGCTCGGCCGGTGGCTGAGTGTGCGGTACTATTTCTGACAATCCGTCGCTCACGCGCATCACTATTGGGGCGAATGAGAAGAGATGACCCCTGTGGCTCGAATCAGTGCGTTCTACGCGCCGACAGGGACCAGGGCCTTACCCTCATTCGAACTGGATGTCGATGACATCGACGGGTGGGACTCACTTCCACTTCTTGATGCTGCGAAGCAGCTCATCCGCTCGCGATATCCGAAGCCATCGCTTCTCCGAAAGCAGCACGGAAGTCACTATCAATGGAACCAGAATGTAGGCCGCGCCGATAATAATCCCGACGATGGCCTTCGTGTGCGGCTCCCAAGGCATGAAGAGCAACAGGGCGATCGGGACGAGCAGGAAGCCACACGCCAGAATGACGGCGCAGAATACCAGCACCTCGAGCATGATGGCGAAGCGTCGCGCACCCCTGATGACACGGAGGTACGCGATTGCCGCTTTGACCTTAAGCAGGTCAAGCATCGTCGAGCAGCAGGCTTCGATCCGGCCCTTAAGGAAGTTCCCAAGTATCCCGATCATGCACCTCGCCCCCTGTTCTTAGCGGACGACGCTCAGGCTGTCTACGACCTCTTCGAACGCCCCATGATGTACCCGAGGATCAAGCAGCCAAGCGCCGTGCCGCCGATATAGGGCCAGGGATTCCTGTGCACGCCCTCATCCAGCTCCCCGGCGATGTCTTTGACCTTTTCCATGCTGTGATGATACGTCGCGCTGACGTCGTGCTGGGCCTTGCCGGCGGCGCCGCCCACGGCTGACCGCAGGTCGGCATACTTGGTATGAATCATCTCGCGCAGCTCAGCCTTCTTGTCCTTGGCAACTTCGTTGAGCAGGTCAAGAGCCTCGCTTATGCGCTCATCGTCGAACTTGTTGCTCATGTGGCCCTCCTTGAGTTAGAATCGAAGCCATAACTGCACACTGGAGGTACAGAGCCAATGTATAGGCGAGATGCGGGTATGTCAATCGGATTTGCGAAACCCCTCAAGCCATGAGCGCCTTGGTATCCTATCATCTCGGGCTTGATCCCCAGGGGCTCGATCGGCGGGGACGGCTCCTCCGCGAGCTCGGTGCAGGATAGCGCGGCATGATCAATCTGAAGTCTCGGATACCAGGCGAGGCGCAGTCTGGTGGGTTTCAACCTGGCACCGTGCCCTTGTGGAATAGTCACTCGCCATGTTGTAGGCTTGTCGTCGGAATCTTCCAGTGCTGGTGCGAGTCGATCCGGGAATTTGCGAACAAGGGAATGCAGACAGCGGTCAAAGGAGGCTGCCATGCCTGTCAACATCACAGTCATTCATCCGAAGGACTTCATTTCCACTAAGGTGGATGGGACACTCGACCTCTCAGCGAGTCGCGAGGTTCTCCTCAAACTCGTCTCAATGATCAAGACGCCACGCGAATTTGACATTCTCATCGATACACGCCAAGCCCGGGTTTCTCTGTCCATAACCGACCTCTACGAGATAGGTGCTGCCGTCGCGTCACACCCTGCCGTCGCACTCTGTAGGACCGCTCTACTCACTTCTCTGGATGAGGAGGGAAGGGCCGCCTTCTTCGAGCTAGTGGCTCAGAACAGAGGAGCCTCTCTCAGTGCCTTCACGTCCTTTGAGGAGGCGATCGCATGGCTGATCATGAGTGGACAGAGGCAGTGAATGCTGCTGCACCACATTACAATTTGGGCGGTCGTCACAGGTGTCCTCCAGATCGTAATAGCGATCCGCCCGCGGAGGGAGATCAAGGGCGAGTGGCTGCATATCCTCGCGGGGCTTGCCTCGGTCGTGTTTGGCGTTCTGCTTATGGCACACCCGGGAGCAGGGGCTCTCACCGTGATTTGCCTGATTGCAACATAAGCAGTGATCTTCGGCGTCCTTCTCGTGATTCTGGCGTTCAAGGTGGCCGCCTTGTGCCGCCGGGCTGCGCGCCCATGAAACCCACAATTGTGGATTTGCCAGGGGAGACTCCCGAGCTCGAGAAGAGATTCGGGCTCGTCATCGGTGGAGCAAACGCGTAGCAGTCACCATAGACTCGGGCAGTTGCTTGGACAGTCCGACCGGGTGTGATATCATCCTCGCGTCGCGGACGCGCCCATGCCGTCTGGCCCTGCACCAGACAGGAGCCCGGGTAGCACCGCGGGCGCCTCATGTTGGAACGACAAGGAGGGTCCCATGGCTGAGAACGACGACAAGATGGTACTCGAGGCCCGGAACAAGAAAGGCCAAGAGGAGCCGGGTCTCGATAAGCAAGACCCGCTTTTCAAGCCGCTAACGCCCAAGCAGTTCCGCTTCTCTATCTGGTACTTCCTGATCGCGCTCGCCGGGCTCATCCTCATCAACACCATCTTGCTGCGCCCCAGGGTCGAGTCCATCGACTACAGCGATTTCAAGGCGAAGGTCAGCTCCGGCGAGATCGCCAGAGTCGAGATCGGCAACAAGTACTTGACTGGCTCCTCAATGACCCGGGCCCAGCTCGAAGCGTACGGGAAGTCGGCCCTCAGCGGCGAGAAGCCGACGACGGCGCCGCGGACCTTCCGTACGGTCAGCACGACCGACCCCGACCTCATTCCGCTCATGGACAAGAAGGGTGTGGAGTACTACGCTGCCCCGCCGGAACGCGGCTCCTGGTTTGGGGCCCTATTGTCCTGGGTCGCGCCGATCATCCTGATGGTCGTGTTCTGGAACTACCTGAGCAAGAAGGTTGGTGGTCTCGGCCAGGGCGTCATGTCGTTCGGCGCGAGCCGGGCCAAGCTCGTCGCCGAAGGTGACACGGGCGTGACCTTCGACGACGTGGCGGGTGTCGACGAGGCCAAGGCCGAGCTCGTCGAGGTCGTGGACTTCCTTAAGAACCCGAGGAAATACGAGGCCATCGGTGGGACCATCCCCAAGGGCATCCTGCTCGTTGGTCCGCCCGGCACTGGCAAGACGCTCTTGGCCCGGGCCGTCGCCGGCGAGGCCAAAGTCCCCTTCTTCAGGATCAGCGGGGCCGAGTTCGTTGAGATGTTCGTCGGCGTGGGGGCGGCCCGCGTCCGCGAGCTCTTCAAGCAGGCCGCCGAAAAGGCCCCTTGCCTGGTCTTCATCGACGAGCTCGACGCTATCGGCAAGAGCCGCAGCATCACTCTCGGCGGGAATGAGGAACGTGAGCAGACCCTGAACCAGCTGCTCGTCGAGATGGACGGCTTCGACCCGAGGACCGGCGTCATCATCCTCGCAGCGACCAACCGGCCCGAGATCCTCGATCCCGCACTCCTGCGGCCCGGCCGCTTCGACCGCCAGGTCCTCGTCGACAAGCCCGACCTCAAGGGGCGGATCGACATTCTTAAGGTCCACTCGCAAAAGGTCGCGCTCGACCCCTCTGTGGACCTGGAGAAGGTGGCTCGGGGTACGCCCGGCTTCACAGGTGCGGACCTGGCTAACATCGTCAACGAGGCGGCGCTCCTTGCAGTAAGGGCTGGCCGGAACAAGGTCCTGCCCGGGGACCTCGACTGCGCCATCGAGCGCGTCGTGGCCGGCCTCGAGAAGAAGAACCGGCTCCTCAACGAGAAGGAGCGGCGGATTGTCGCCTATCACGAAACCGGCCACGCTACTGTCGCAACCCTCACCCCAGGTGCCGACCCCGTCCACAAAATCTCCATCATCCCGCGCGGCATCGGGGCCCTGGGCTACACGATCCAGCTGCCGACCGAGGACCGTTTCCTTCTGACCGAAAGCGAACTCCTGGGCAAGATCGATGTCCTTCTGGGGGGCCGGGCCAGCGAGGAGGTCTTCTTCGGCGAGATCTCGACCGGAGCCTCAAACGACATCTCGCGTGCGACCGACATTGCCCGCAAGATGATCAGCGACTATGGCATGAGCGACAAGTTTACGAACGTCGTCCTGCCCTCCCAACGGAGCCCGATGTTCCTGCCGGGAGAGACAGTGCCCGGGGAGCGGGAATACTCGGAGGCAACTCAGCAGTACATCGACGAAGAGATCACCCGGATGATTCAGGCCCGCTATGCCAAGGCGAAGGGGCTCCTTGAGGAGAAGAGAGGCGCGGTCGACAGGGTGGCGAAGCGGCTACTCGAGGTCGAAACGCTGGGCGAGGAGGAGTTCAGGACCCTTCTCGGCGGGCCGGCCAGAGAGGGTTGATCCACGATCTCGCTCAGATGGCTGCCATAAGGAGCTCGCGACCGCGCTAACACGTGGGATTGATCTACCGTGGCTTCTCTGCTGGTATGTGCTGCGCTCACATCGTGGGCATCGTCCGGTGCCACTTGACGAAGTTGACCGCCAGAGACGCGGGCTCAACCGTGAACCCCGGAGTAGGAGACACCTTGGAGATTGCATTGGAGGACAGCCCCACCACGGGCTACACATGGGAACTCGCTCCAGACAATAGAACGCTGCTCTCCCAGCGACCGCCCGAAATAGGGCCTCTGGCTACAGCCGAGCCACGCTCCCAGACATGTAACTGGCTCCTCGGGCAGGGCTCGAGCCTGTGCCTTGCGCTGACAGGTGGGTGCTGGTCCTGCTCGGATATTCAGTTTCCGGAATTCAGCCGCAGGGCGGCCGGCTCGCAGGCTTCACACAACTTCGGTCTCGATGCCATGACGCTCGAGGCGCGCGACCAGCGTGGCCTGGGTCTCCTCGAAGAAGACCGGGTCCAGCGCCCACTTGAGGTCGTGGTCGACATAGACTTGGCGGGCTTTCCACGGGTAGTTCATCCGGTCAATCAGCACACTCTTGGTATAGGGAGCGATAGCCTCGGCCAGCTTCTCAGGGTTCATGGGCAGCACCGGGCCGATGAAGACATAGGTGGAGACGCCGCTTTTTGAGAGTTGTTTCAGAGCCGCCAGCCGGTCCGCGATCGCGGACGAGTGAGGTTCGAACATCTGGTGGATGTCCTCGCGGTCGGTGGTTATGGTGAGGCCGACTTCGACGCATGGCATACGTTTGAAGAGATCGATATCGCGGACGACCAAGTCCGACTTGGTCAAAATGCTGACTTCGAGGGTGCTGATGGCCAAGATCTCGAGACAGGCACGGGTCAGCTTGAAGCGCGCCTCAAGCGGCTGATAGCAGTCGGTCACCGAGCTCACCACAACCCGGCCTTCGCGGCGGCGCCGCAATTCCCGCTTAAGCAGTCCGGGCGCATTGATCTTGGCGTCGACGAATTCACCCCAAGGCTCATCATGCCCGGAGTACTTCTTCATGAAAGTGGCGTAGCAATAGGCGCAAGCGTGCTGGCAGCCGACATAGGGATTGAGGCACCAGTTGATGCCGGGGATGCCGGTCTTGGTGAGAATGGTTCGGGCGGTCACTTCTCGGACTGTCATAGCTGAGATAAGCTAACCTGGCGGCCCCGGCGGCACAAGCCACCCCTATCGCCTGTTGTCATAGGGCGCGCGGGATGGTAAAATGCCGAGTTGCAGACGGGAGGGAGTGTGAAGCATTTCAAGGAAGTGGTGAGAGCCACCACGCCGGAAGAGGCCGTGCGCCTCCGGGAGGCGGCCGGGACGCGGGGCCTTTACCTTGCCGGGGGCACGATGGTGGTGCCGCTGGCAGCTAAGGCTGTCGAGGTCCTGGTTGATATCAGCCGGCTGGATTTGGCGCGGATTGAGGCCCGCGACGGCGAGGTCTCGCTGGGGGCGCTGACCCAGCTCGCTGATCTGGTGACTCCCCAGATCAAGTCTGCCCTGCCTACGGTCTATGATGCCGCCCGCGGCTGCGCCACTCCCATCATCCGTAATATGGCGACCGTCGGCGGGGCGCTGGCGGTCGCGCACCTGCCGTCTGATCTTGCGGTTGCCATGCTGGCACTCGGCGCGCGGCTTGAGCTAGCAGGTGCGCGGTCAGGCATCGTGCGGCTCGAGGATTTGCTGAAGCAAGGTTGGCTCAGGGGCCATGACCTTGTTGTCAAAGTGACGGCGCCAGCGCCCCGCCGCGGTCGCGGCACCCACTTCGCCAAGTTCGGGCGGACAGCGATAGACATCGCCCTGGTCAACGTCGCCGTGTCGCTCGATCTCGCCCCGAACGGCAAGATCGAATCCCTGAGGCTGGCGGTTGGGCAATCCAATTCCTTGCCAGTTGTGTGGGGGGATGGGACAAAAGAGGTGGCAGAGGAGGCCAAGGGCGAGGTCATTTCGAAATCGATCATAGCAAACGTGGCGCGGAAGGCCGCCGGAGCCGTGAAGCCGCGGTCGGACTTCCGGGCATCGGGAGAATACCGGCAGCACCTGGTCGAAGTGCTGGTAGCGCGGTCGCTCGCTAGCGCGGCCAGAGAGGCGGGAGCGAGACTTGATGATTGAGCTCTCGATCAACGACAAAGCCTACCGGGTGGAGGTCCAGCCGGGGGAGACCCTGCTCGAGGTCTTGCGGGGGCTGGGTTTCAAAGGCGTCAAGAAGTCCTGCGAGACCGGCAACTGCGGTGCCTGCACGGTGCTCCTGGACAGCCGGCCGGTCGCTTCCTGCATTCTGCTGGCATTTCAGGCTGAAGGCCGATCGATTACTACGGTCGAAGGGCTCTCACAGGACCATCGGCTCACGGCTATCCAGGAGGCCTTCATCGAAGCCAGCGCACCTCAATGCGGCTATTGCACCCCGGGGATGCTGCTCACGACCGTGGCGCTGCTCGCTCAGAACCCGGAGCCCACTCGCGCGGAAATCCGGGAAGCGATTTCGGGCAACATCTGCCGGTGTTCGGGCTACGTCAAGATCGTAGATGCCATCGAGCAGGCGGCAAGATCGCTACGGCTGAAATAAGACGATGGCACAACGGACGCACGATGAGAAGCGAGTAGAGCGCAACAATGGCGGGCACTAAGCAGACCAAGACACTGACCAAGAGGGCCGCTGGAACTAAGCGAGCCAGGCGAGAAGCTGGGCCCAGGGCTGGTGGTCGGGACACGGTTCCAAGAGAGCGGAGGACCGCCGATAGAGCCAGGGTTCCAAGTGGAGCCAAGGCCCCCAGGCTGCGCGTAGTCTCCAAGAGCCTCCGCAAGCTCGACAACGAAGCGATCGTGAGGGGCGAAGCTCGCTACACCGGCGACATGGTGCCGGCCGGAGCGCTTTACGCCAAGATCCTGCGGAGCCCCCACGCGCACGCGCGCATCAAGAGCATCAAGATCGATGCAGCCCTGGCAATTCCCGGCGTAGTGCTCGTACTCACTCACGAGAATATCCCTCGCATACCTTACACCCCAGCCGGGCAGAACTTCCCCGAGCCTTCGCCCTACGATGCTTTCATGCTGGATGACAAGGTGCGCTTCGTCGGCGATCGCGTGGCAGTGGTGGTGGCCCAGGACGAGCCGGCCGCCGCGCTGGGTTGCCAGGCTCTGGAGGTTGATTACGAAGTCCTGCCGGCGGTCTTCGATCCCATCGAGGCGCTCGCGCCGGGCGCCCCGGTGATCCACGACGAGCCCGACGCCACAGGCGTGCTTGATGCCCAGCGCAATCTGGTGGCTCGAATCGAGGTTGATGTCGGCGATGTCGAGGCCGGCTTCCGCGCCGCCGATCACGTCTTTGAGCACACCTATTCGGTCCATTACGTTCAGCACGTGCCGATGGAACCCCACGTGACGCTGGCTTATCTCGACGAGGACCGCAGGATCGTCATAGTGACGGCCACTCAGGTTCCTTTTCACGTCAGGCGGATCGTCGCCCGCGTCAATCAGGTTCCGATCTCGCGCATACGAGTGATCAAGCCGAGAATTGGCGGCGGCTTCGGCGGCAAGCAGGAAGTGGTGCTGGAGGACTTGGCCGCTCACATAGCGCTTCGCACCGGACGGCCGGTCTTGATGGAACTCAAGCGGGACGAGGAGTTCTTCGCTTCCCGGACCCGGCACCCGCAAGTGATAACTCTGAAGACGGGGCTCACGCGCGATGGCCGGATCGTGGCCAACGAAATGCGCTTGGTGGCCAATACCGGCGCCTACGGCACCCATGGCCTTACGGTTCAGTCCAACACGGGGAGCAAGTCGCTGCCGCTCTACCGGGCACCTAATCTCCGCTTCGTGGCTGATGTCGCCTACACCAATCTCCCGATTGCGGGCGCGATGCGCGGCTACGGTGCGCCTCAAGGGTACTTCGCACTCGAGTGTCACATGGATGAGATCGCCCATGCCCTGCGCATGGATCCCTTGGAACTCCGGCGCAAGAACCTGATTCGATTGGGCGACGCTGATCCCATCGCGGCCCAGCTCGGCGAAGGCAAGGCGGGCTACGCGCGGGTGGTCCGGTCCTGTGGGATCGAGGAATGCATCAAGCTGGCGTCGCGGGCGATCGGTGGTGGAGCAACTAGCGGAGGAGCAACCGCCAAGCCAAGCCAGCCCTTCGAGCGCAAGCGCCGCGGCGTGGGCTTCGCCATCTGCATGCACGGCTCCGGGATCGCGGGGGACGACGTTGCGGGCGCAACCGTCAAAGTCAATGAAGACGGCTCCTTCAATCTCTTGATCGGAGCGACCGACCTCGGCACGGGGAGCGACACCATTCTGGCCCAGATGGCCGCCGAGGTGCTGGGCGTTACCCTGGACGACATCATTGTTCATTCGTCGGATACCGACTACACGCCGTTTGATGTCGGGGCCTATGCTTCGAGCACAACCTATGTCTCGGGGACAGCCGTGGTCAGGGCTGCCGAGCAGGTGAGGGAGAAGCTGCGCCAGGTCGCTGCCGAGCTCATGGATGTGGAGGTCGGCCGGGTGGCCTTCAAGGAGAGCTTCTTTACAGCGGGCACGAAGCGCGTCCATGTCAGGGAAGCGGCCCTTAAATCGTTCTATGGCGAAACCAAGCAGCAGATTATCGAGACAGCTTCCTTCCTCACTCTGGATAGTCCGCCTCCCTTCAGCGCCTGCTTCGCCGAAGTGGAAGTGGACTTGGACACGGGCGCGGTCAAGGTGACCGATATCGCCTCCGCAGTCGATCTGGGCCGGGCGATCAATCCCAAGCTGGCTGAGGGCCAGATCCTGGGGTCGGTGTCAATGGGCATAGGTTATGCGCTGACCGAGGAGATGCTCTTCTCGCCGATGGGCAAGATGACCAATGCCTCGCTCATGGAGTACAAGGTTCCGACTTCGCTGGATCTGCCGGAGATCAAGACCCTAATTGTGGAGACCGACGAGCCTTCAGGGCCCTTCGGAGCGAAGAGCGTCGGCGAGATCTGCCTCGACATCATTGCGCCGGCCATTGCCAACGCCATTTTCAACGCCACGGGAGTGAGAATGCGGCACCTGCCCTTCACACCCGAACGCGTCTGGCGTGCCTTGAGGGAGGCCGGTTCGTGATCGTCCTCAAGGACATCCTGCTGCTTTACACGGGTGATGAGGAAATCACAGGCGCCGACCTGGTGATCGATGGAAGGCGCATCCAGCGGATCGGCAAGAACCTCGATTTCCGCGCGCTCGGCGAGGCGTCAGACGCGCCGGAGGTGATCGACTGCCGCAATTTGGTGGTGCTGCCCGGCCTGGTCAACACTCATCATCATTTCTACCAGACGCTGCAGCGCTGTGTCCGGGATATCCAGGATGTCCCGCTTTTCGCCTGGCTCAATCGGCTCTACCAGATATGGAAGAATCTGGACGAAGATGCCATCTATTGGAGCACGCTGGTGGCCTGCGGCGAGCTCCTTAAGACGGGATGCACCACATCATCCGACAACCACTATGTCTTCCCGCGCGGCAAGGGCTCGCGCTTCATCGATGTCCAAATTGAGGCAGCCTCGCGGATCGGCATGCGGTTCCACCCAACCCGCGGCAGCATGTCACGCGGCCAGGCTGAGGGGGGACTTCCGCCGGATGAAGTCGTCCAGACCGAGGACGAGATCCTCGAGGACTCGGAGCGCCTGATCTCCAAGTACCACGATCCCAACCCCGGAGCTATGGTGCGGATCGCGCTCGCTCCCTGTTCACCTTTCTCGGTATCGGAGAAGATCCTGGTCGAGTCGCGGCGGCTTGCCACGAAGCGCGGCGTGCTGCTCCACACCCATCTCGCTGAGACCGAAGATGAAACCGCTTACTGCCTGGAGCACTACGGCGTGAGGCCGCTCGAGCTGATGGAGCGCACGGGCTGGCTCGGTCGGGACGTCTGGTATGCCCACGGAGTTCATTTGACCGACGCTGAGCTGGCTGCGCTCGCGGCGACCGGTACGGGCATATGCCATTGCCCGACCTCTAATATGCGCCTCGGCTCGGGCCGGGCCCGGGTGCCGGAGATGCTGAAGCTGGGAATAAGGGTCGGCCTAGGGGTGGACGGCAGCGCGAGCAACGACACTTCCGACATGCTTGGCGAAGTCAGGAACTGCTTCCTGGTCCAGCGCCTAGGTGGGGGCAGCGCGGCTCTGACCGCCCGGGAGGCCCTACAGGCTGCGACGCGGGGCGGCGCGAGCCTCCTGGGCCGGAACGACATCGGCGAACTGAGGGAGGGCCTCGCGGCTGATCTCACCGGCATTGACGTATCCGACATATCCCATGCCGGCTCCTTCCACGATCCGCTGGCGTCGGTAGTGATGTGCGGCTCGAGTCACAATGTGAGCCTCACAGTCGTCAATGGCAAGGTGGTGGTGCGCGACGGCCGGCTGGCCACCGTGGATGAGCGAGAAATCGTGGAGCGCGCCAACCAGGCCGCGCGGCGGATGATCGAGCTCGCTTAAGCCTCTACTGTCTCATCTCAATCGATGTGGGATGCTCGCCAGTCTCAATCCAATTCTGGATCTCGCGGGTGATGGTGTCAATCACCACCACAGCATTCCTGGCCGGGACGGTGGCGTAGAGTTTCTTCTCATCCGGATCGAACATCAGTCTGCCCGGCCTCTCGGGCAGTCTGACGCTGTAGATAGTCACCCCCGTGTAGGGATCAACGCAGAGGATCTCGTTGGTATTGCCCATGGCAACGAACAGCCTTCGCCCGTAAGGGTCCAGGATGATGGCGCCGGCTCCGAGCCCGATCGGTATGGTGTGCTCAACAGCGAGCGTGCCGAGCTTCGGGTCCATTCTTACGACCGTAAGATCGTTGCCCCCGCTGTTGGTGATGTAGAGCCGTCCCATGCTGTCGTCAATGGTGATTGCGGCCGGTCGGAGCTCCAGTTGAAGGGTGCTGTCCACCGATGCCGGGTTGGTGTTGAGATTGACGACCGAGAGCGTATTGTCCAGGTTGTTGACCACGAACAAGCGGTCGGCGAAGGATGAGTAAGCCGCATCAACCGGGTGATTTCCTACGTCGACCGTCTCAGTTATCTGGAAAGTGAAGGAATCCACAAGGTGTATGCTGGCTTCGCCATAGTTGACCACGACAAGCAGGTCCTTAGACGGCACGAATTCGAGGTGAATGGGCTCGTCGGTGAAGTCAAGCTGCGTGGCCTTGAGCAGGTGCTGGTTCAGCATGTCCATTTCATAGATCACTCCGGCCTTGCGGTCGGCCAGGTAAAGCCTGTTCCGCCGCTGGTCGACGCAGGTGGCTTCGGGCCGGGTGCCGAGGTACTCAGTTCTCACCACTCGCTTGAGCGATTTGTCGATCACCGAAAGGTTGGAGGAAGCCCCGTTGGTTACGAGGACCAGCTTCCCCCTGAGCGTCGCCGGTTCGCCCTCGATTGTGACCTGGGGCTGGAACTTGAAGCCGGCACGCGCCGCTCCGGGCGGGGCCAGAGTCACGACAGCGGTCAAGGTCTTGGCCACACCTGCGGCTAGCGAGAACGGGAAGTCAGCCGTCACGAAAGATGATTCGACCATCAGAGCCTCGCCCGTGTCATCGAAGGAGGCGCTGCGCGTGAACAGGGTGACGCCCGTGTAGTCGCCCACGGCCACATTGGTTATGGCGACCAGCTTCTGAATCAGCGTGCCGCCCGCGCCAAGCTCGAGATCGCCGGTTGCCAGCACTAGGTCTGCCGGGTTGATGGCAATCTGGCTCCCATCAGCCTGGTCGAGGGCGATCTTTCTTATCACCCACTTGATAGGGAACGCCGAGGCCTGAGTCTCACGCAGATAGAAGACCACCTGAGCTACTGGCTGGCCCTCCGTAGGCTGCGCCGGTTTGGCCTTTTCGCCTGCAGGCGTTCCGGTTGCTTCTCCGGCTGCCTCCGGTGGCTTGGCGGCGGGGCGCCTCTGGGAAGCGCACGAGACCAGCGTGACTCCGGCCAAGATGACGGCAAGTACGAAGCCGGCTCTCCTCAATCTGGGCGCAATCGACATGCTAACCTCCGTGAGTTCGCGCCCGCCTGCGGCGCTTGGGTGAGAAGATGAAGCCCAGGGCGAAGATCCCACAGGCGCACAGCACTATGGTGGCCCCCGACGGCACGTTGAATCTGTAAGATACGACCAGGCCGGTCAACAGGGAGAGAACGCCCGAGGCCAGGGCCAGCATTATGATCTTGCGGTAGGTCTGAGCCAGCTGGTAGGCGGTTGCCGCCGGCAGCACCAACAGTGCCGATACCAGGATGATCCCTACAAGTTTCATCGAGGCGACAATCGCGAGCGATATCAGCACCAGCAGCAGGTAATTCAGAAAAGCCACCGGCACTCCCGAGGTCCGCGCCAGTTCCTCATCGAAGCTCGCGCAGACCAGAGGCTTGAAGAAGACCAGCACCAGCGTCACTATCGAAGCGCAGTAAACGGCGATCACCCGGATATCGTTGGGGGTGATAGCCAGGATGCTGCCAAAGAGAAACGAAAACAGGCTTGAGACATATCCGCCGGAGAGCGCGATCAGGACTATGCCAAGGGCCATAGTACCGGAGAGGGTTATGCCTATGGCGGCATCCTCAGCGAGGTGGCCTCCCCGGGATATGAAGCCTATCACCAGCGCTACGGCAGCTGTGAAGAGCGTAGCGGTGAGCGTGGTGTTGGCTCCGAGCGCCAGCCCGATAGCAACCCCGCCCAAGGCCGAGTGAGAGATGCCTGCACCGGCGAAGGAGATCTTGCGCAGCACCACAAAGAAGGAGAGCAAGGAAAGCATGATGACGACCAGCAGGCCGCCCACGAGGGCGCGCTGGAAGAACGGCAGGTGGATCATTTCACTCAGCATGCGGCTCTACCTCGGAGCTACCCGGCTCGTCATGCCGGCGTATCACGCGGTGAGGATAATTGCCATGGGCCATGAACTCGAGTTCGCAGCCATAGGCACGACTAAGAGCGTCGCTCTCAGCGATCTCCTCCGGTGGCGCATGGACATAAACCATCTGATTGATGCACACGATCTCGTCAACCTGGGTCGGGACCACCTCGAGATCGTGGGACGCCAGGATCACGGTCAGCCCCAGGTCGCCTCTCAGCTTGGATAGCAGTCTATAGAAGCTGTCGCGCGCCCGGGCATCCACACCTGTAGTCGGTTCATCAAGCAGCAGCAGCTTGGGCTCGCCCACGATGGCTCTGGCAATGAACACCCGTTGCTTCTGGCCGCCGGAGAGCTCGCCGAAGCGCCGACCGCCGAGGTCAGCCATACCCACATGGTCAAGGGCCTTGGCGACCAGCGCCCGCTCGCGCGCCCTGATGCGGGGCAAGAGGCCCAGTGATCCGTATAGGCCCATCTCCACCACATCCTGCGGAGTGACCGGGAACTGAGGGTCTACCGCCTGTTCCTGAGGCACATAGCCGACCGTTTTGCGCGTGGGTCCGATCATGCTGACCGTACCTTTGTCCGGCTTGATCAGGCCCGCGATCACCTTGAGCAGGGTGGTCTTACCGCCGCCGTTGGGACCCATCAGCCCCACGAACTTGCCTTGAGCGATCTCCAGTGAGACATCCTTGAGCGCGAGCGTTCCTCTCCGCCACACCCACACGCCCTCGATCCTGACAATGGGCTCGCTGGTGATCGCAGTCGCGTTCATCGCCCAGCCCCCAGCTTGGAAGCGTTGTAGCCCATCAACGCAAAGTAGGTGTTCCGCCCAGGCTTCGTTTCTCCTCCCAGCGGATCCAACACGATCACTCGAGCGCCGGACTCCCGCGCCACCATCTGGACCAGTTCCTGCGGGGCTGCCTCTTCGCCAATGACAACCTTGATGCTATGGCGCTTCATGTCCTTGAGCACCCGGCCGATCCACTTAGCCGAAGGTTCCTGCTCGGGGCTCATCTCGAGGACATCCTGCTCGACGAGCCCGTAGCGTTTCGCGAAGTAGGCCCAGGCGGGATGGAGAGCCACGAATTCCTTGGCATCGGTGTCCGCCAGCGTCGCCCTCAAGGCTGCATCCAGCGAATCTATCCTTGCGGTAAAGATCTTGGTCCGATCGGCATAGAAGGCACTGTCGGCAGGATCGATCCGGGCGAGTTCGCGCCCGACGGTCTTGCCCATTTCGCCCGCAAGCCGGGGATCGAGCCAGAAATGAGGATTGAAGGTGTCGCCGATCCTTATCAGGGAGTCCCGGACCGCTTGAGCGAATTCCACCCAAGCTGGCCCCTTGGGAATCCCTCCGGCGGGTATGACCCAGCCGTCAAAGCATCGGGCTACCATGAAGACCACATCAGCCTGGTCAATTGCTTTGGCGGCGGCCGGTGCGATCTCGAATTCATGCGGACAGACTCCCGAAGACACGATGGTGGTGACCGCGACTCGCTCGCCCCCGATCTCTCTGACGATGCTTGCGACCGGGAAGATGGTAGCCACAGCCCGAACCTGGGGAGCCGCTGGGGTCGCGCTGGCGGCCTCGTCAATGGCCAGCGCCAAGACTCCCTGGCCGGCAAGCGCGAACGCGACCAGTGCCACCCACGTCTTCCACGATTTCCGCATGTTCTCCTGGCCCTATTTGCTTGAGAGTTCGGCTGCAATCATATAGCATTGAATCCGGTGTGGCAAGCGCCATCGGGAAGCCGAAAGGAGCCCTGTTTGAAAAAGCCGACTCTAGTACTCGCGATAATAGTGGCCATCGTGGTCATCGTTGCAGCTGCCGCCTACGTCAAGTTCATAAGCCCTCACGCGGTCTCTGCCAAGGTGGTCGCCGCCGACAACCGCGATTACTTCCCCATAGTGCACAATCTGCTCGCCGGCGCCCAGCGGTCGATTGAGGTGATCATCTACCAGGGGAGGTTCTACTTCCAGTACCCCCTGAGCAGCAGCAACACTCTGATTGCCGATCTTGCCGATGCGAGCCAGCGCGGGGTCAAGGTGCGCGCCGTCATTGACGAGGCGGACTGGAACCCGGAGAACAGCGAGGAAAACCACGACGTCAGCACTGTCTTGAGCCAGGCCGGCATCGCGACCTACTTCGATCCGTTGGAAACCACCAGCCACTCCAAAATGGTGGTGGTGGACGGCAGATACAGCGTTGTGGGTTCCATGAATTGGAACTACTATGCTCTGGACAGGAACAACGAAGCCACCACGATCGTGGATTCGCCGGTGATCGGAAAGCAGTTCGAAGCTTACTTCGACAACCTGGTTAAAGCCTGCAGCCCAGCCTACCGCCTTCCGGATCATTACCTCACAGCCTCGGAGGCCGTGGGGGCCAAGTCGCGGACGGTCTTCGTCAAGGATCTCGCCGACTCCGGCAAGTACCTGCCCGACGCGAGAGCGGGCCTGCTCTACATGGGGAATGTCGTGGTCAGGGCGGACAGCGATGCCTTGAATGAGATTCTGGCGTTGGACTCTCTCTTCTTCGCGGGAGCGGCTAAGGAGACCGTGAGAGTATTCGCCGAGGTAGAGAAGGGAGGCGGCCGGGAGCTTCACGCGCTGGACTTGGAGACCGATGCTACCAAGTCGGAGATGGCCAGGGCCCTCGGCATCGAGCGGTCCAAACTCAAGACCACGAGCGTGCCCACGCCCAGCTTTGCCTGGACCAGCGCCAGCCGTGTCGAGCCCATCCCCAACGACAAGTACCAGCCTGCGGTGAGCAAGCTCTTCCAGAGCGCCAAGAAACGCATCTGGATCGCCGTCATGGATGCCCGGTTCTACGATACCCGGCCGGTGCCACCTTCACGCGACAAGCGCAAGGGCAAGGGCGGTCCGCCCAGCGTTACCAATCTGATGTTGGACGATCTTGAGCAGGCTGTCGGGCGGGGCGTTGACGTCCAGCTTATCTGCGATAATGGCCGGGGCGGCAGCCAGCCCAACAACAAGCTGGCGTTCATGAAGAAGCTTCATGATGCTGGAGGCAAAGTCTTCTGGGATTCCCCGGACATCACTACACACGCCAAGGTGGCCATCGTTGACGACGATTGGGTGGTCGTGGGTTCGGCCAATTGGACCGAGCCAGGCATGGAGGAGAATAACGAGACCTCGATCCTGGTGGAGTCGCCCGAGCTGAACCAGCATTACGCCACCTACATCACCTCCATCAAGGGGCAGGAGGCTGACCTCAGGCCGATTGGTGCCGGGGGCGGTGGTCAGGCTGGCGGCGGAGGGGGAGGGGGCGGGGGAGACTAGGGTGGGCGGCTTGGATTTGGTGACCGATGTCGGGAGGGGGCTTGACGATGGTCAACAAGATCACGCATGTGATGAAGCGCGACGGAACAATCGTTCCGTTTGATCGCGAGAAGGTGGTGATCGCGATCTACAAGGCCGCAGCCGCGGTCGGCGGGCACAACCGCCCGCTGAGCGAGAAGCTGGCCGATGAATCCATCGAGATGATGAATCAGTGTTTCCAGCCGCCCGAATGGCCGAGCGTCGAGGAGGTTCAGGACATCGTTGAGAAGGTCCTGATCGAGAATGGTCACGCCAAGACGGCCAAGGCTTACATCGTTTATCGGGAGAACCGGAGGCGCGAGAGGGAACGCAAGGCCGCCACCCGGGGCAAGGAGAGCCCGTTACCCTATCGCATCATGTATGAGACGCTGGTGTGGAGCATCGATCATGGCTGCGAGACCATCCAGAAGCTCAATGAGCGCGTCAAGGATGGCAGTTTCCCTGATCTCATCCACGAGGCCGACGAGGCTTACGGCGAGAGCATTGTCAGGGCGGCGGAAGCCATCGCCTCCGAGCGCGACCGCGTGAGGCTGAT
>DATKKY010000280.1:0-8721 GCA_035542695.1 bacterium
CACCCTTGAAGAAGGCGCCTATCTCTATGATGCCAAGGCCAATGAGCTCAAGCCGATTCTGGCCAAGGACGTCCGGGGAGCCACCGGAGCCCAGCCTTTCGTGGCGAGCGCACCGCTCGACCTGGTTTACGTGGCCGACTACGCCAGGATGGGCAAGGCCGACGATGATACCAAGAAGTTTTACTCCGCTTGCGATACGGGCTTCATCAGTCAGAACGTCTATCTTTACTGCGCGTCCGAGGGCTTGGGCACGGTGGTCCGGGGCTACGTGGACAAGGAAGGCCTGGCCAAGGCTCTAAGCCTTGCGCCCACCCAGCACGTGGTGCTGGCCCAGACCGTCGGGTATCCGAAGCCGGCCGAGAAGCCAGCGGAAAAGAAGTAGGCTACGGGCCGGCGGCCCAAACGCGGTAGTCCCAGGGCTGGAGTTTGAGCCAGGTGCCGTCGCGCAGTGTGACGGGCCTGCCGGTCATCACGTCGGTGTAATCGCCGGCGAACGGCTTGCCGCGCAACTCCACTTGTTGACTGCGCTGCGATAGGTTGATGACGACCACCACCCGGTCGTCGCCCCGCTCGCGCCGGAAAGCCAGAACCGCGTTGTCGTTAGAGGTCTTCACCCGCTCGACAGCACCACCGGAGTCTCCGTTCCAGAGGGCTCGGTTGGCAAGCTTGAGATTGAGGAGTGCCGTATAGAGGCTACCAAACTCGTCGTCCTTCCACGGGATCGAGTCCTTGTCGAAGAAGGCCAGGCGGTGCCTGAGGCCGGCTTCCTGCCCGCTATAGACCATGGGAATGCCATCCAGGGTGGCTGCCAGCACCGCGAAGGCCCGCGCGCCATCGCCGAACATTTCGTACGGCGTGCCATTCCAAGAGTTCTCGTCGTGGTTTGAAGTGAAGTACATGCGGTAGGCATCAGCGGGGTGGGCCGCATGGTCCCGGTCAAGATAGGCCCAGATGTCCGCCGCTGACCTCGCACCATCGGCGATCTGTCTCATCAGCTTGAAGAGCTCCCAGCCGTAGGTAGCATCGAAGGCCTGCTCTTCGAGCGCCGGGGACTCACCTTCAGCCAGCATCAAGATGGGCTTGATGCTTTCGAGCTCGGCCCGCGCGGCCACCCAGAAATCCAGAGGCACCATCTCGGCCACGTCGCACCTGAAGCCGTCGATGTCGCACGTGGTAACCCAGAATTTCATGGCATCGATCATATAGCGGCGCAAGCCGGGGCTTTCATAGTTGAGATCTATCACATCGCTCCAGTCGGGAACGGGCGGAGCGAAGTTGCCGGAGGCATCCCGCGTGTACCAATCGGGATGCTCTCGGGTAAGCGGATTGTCCCAGGCGGTGTGATTCGCGACCCAGTCGATGATGACGTACATGCCGAGCTGGTGGGCCTGGCTCACCAGCGACTTCAGGTCATCGATAGTGCCGTACTCGGGATTGACGGCCAGATAATCGCGCACCGAGTAATAGCTGCCGAGCGTCCCCTTGCGATTGACCACGCCGATCGGGTGAATGGGCATCAGCCAGAGGATCCTGACGCCCATCGCTTTGAGACGCGGCAGGCGCGCTGCAAACTCTGCGAAGGTCCCACCCGGTGAATACTGGCGCAGATTGACCTCATAGATTGCGGCGTCGCGGCTCCAGGCCGGATGGCTAACTTGGCTCGCGGTTCGCTCGGGGGCCCCAGCCGGAGCGCCTTGGTGGCTTGCTCCCGACGCCTTCCAGGTCGAGCACCCAGACGCGAGGATGCCGGCAAGTGCAATCAGCCCAACCGCGCAAGCGAGGCGGCGGCCGGCTCCGCCAGCCACCCCGGACCGCCACCGCGACCGGTACCCCTTCATCAGTGGCTACCCCTTCAGCTGCCCCTTGATTTCCTGCCACGATCGAGTAGTGAGGAAACTCTTATCCATGTTCTCGACCATCTCGGTGAAGCGACGCGCGGGAATGGAGAAAGTCAGGGTGCTTCTGTCCATGCACGATCTTGCCGAGACATCGAACATGCCGAGCACGGCCTTTGGATGAGCGGACTTGGCTTCGAGCAGCGGATAATAGACGATAGTCGAGCAGCCGGAACCCCATGGGACGATCACGCTATTGACATCCGCCGAATCGAAATTCGCGAGGGTAAAGAGGCCCGAGAGCACGGCGGGCGATGCGAAGAAGGCGACCACCGCTGGATCGTCCTTGGCCTCCAGCGTGTCCCAGCGCTTGAAGACGATGTACTTGCCGGGAGCCTGGAAGGGTGGCTGCTTGCTGAGGAGCTCAAGCACGAGCTCCGGGGTCTTCTTGTACCGCTCGCCCTCCATCTTGCCGGGTATGCCGCAGGACAGGAAGTACTCGAAGTCCGGCCTTAGCTTCTGATCAAATCCGAGGTAACGCCTGCCCCCCGCGCACTTGGTGGTCTTAGCATCGAGCGCAAGTGTCTTACCGCCCCTCACGCGGGCGAGGTCACATATGAGGCATGGGTCCTCGACTCCCTCACCCGCCTGCGCGGCCCAGCTCTCATCATTGGTGTAATAGAAGATGATAGGCAGCTCGGCCCCCGGGAAGTACTTGGCCCACAGTGTCGAAAACTGCTGCTTGAACTTGGCATCCATGTTGAACCTCCTGGCTCGGGATCCTATTCATGGCCAATGCTATACACGCGGCAGCCGCACTACAAGCACATAAGCCAAGGGCAATAGCGACAGAGCCGCCCTCATTTGAGGACGGCCCTCGAAGCGCGATCCGATGTGCGAGGTCATTCCTTCGGCTGCGGATACACCGGCGGAAGCGGCTCGGGAATGGAATACTTCTGCATCATCTGCTGATGCCCGGTGATCACCTTCTGCGTGTCGTGATGAAGGCTGGCCGCTTCCTGCTTGATGTTAGCCGGCTTGGGTGCTGGAGCAGTCATCTCGGTCTTGAGCGCCTGAAGATCGGCATCCACTGCACTGAGGCTCTTGTGGATGTCATCGACGATAGCCTTGGTCTCGGTCTTTTCCTCAGCAGTCATCCCGTCTTCGACCCTGGCGAAATACTTCTTGGTCGCGTCCAGGCTGGCCCCGATGTCATTGATGTGCTCCTGCATCACTTCGTGGTTGAGCGCAGCCTCAGTCCGCGTTGCGGCGTGATGGTAGAGCAGCTTGGCGTGCTCGCTCATGTTCTCAAGTTGGGCCGCGACCATCTGATAATACTCTTCGCTCTTGACCGGGGGCTTTTTCGGAAACTTGACGGGCGCCACCTGTGCCCCGGGCGCGACCGTGGGCTTGACGGGTTTGTTGGGAGCCACCGGCGCCTGTGTACCCTGGGCCAGCGCCTCTAGCCCCAAGAGCGTAACCGACAAAGCGACCGCCACGGCAACTGTTAAGATCCTCATGCCTGCACCTCCCTGTTTCCAACCGTAACTGGATCGTTGTGGGGCCGGCACCTACAAAGCCGGTCCGCGAGCCCTCCCACGCCAATATGAAACACCACGAAAATAGGCAGGTTCCCAGGCTTGGTCGGGGCTCGTGCGACCGCCCTCCTCCCACCGGGGCCATCGCCATGGTCCCACCAGCAGGCGCAGCCCGGGCGCTATTTCACGGTGTCCTTAAGGGCCGGCTGGCGGATCACCGGCAGGACGATGTGCGAAGGATGGGCCGCGTCATGGTAGATGTTTTGGGCCGCGCTCACGAAATTGGTCTCGGTCTCGTTGTGCCCTCCGGTGTTGAGGTTCCTCGAAAACAGCGGGAAAGCCGCCGAGGCAACCTCCACCCTGAGGCGCGCCCCAACCGGGATGGTTATGCCGGTCTGCCACATGTCCACGTGGTATTCGTAGATCTGGCCGGGAGCAAGTAGTTCGGGAACAGCGAAGGAATTGCGGTACCTCGCCCGGATAACCCCATGGACCAGCGGATAGACGCCGCCTGAGGCCTCGACTTCGGACAGCCGCACGAACCAATCGGTGTCCTTGCCCGAGGAACTTGCGTAGATAACGGCGGACACAGGCCCCGCAATGGTCAGAGGTTCAGTCATAAACGGCGTATCATAGACCAGTATATCCTGGCGCTCGCCGTCCACTTTGCCGTAGTAGGCCAGCAGGTCACTCTGCTGGTCCTCTGTTGAGACCTCCGGCTTATTGCTTTCTTTGCCTTTGGTCTGGTCGTCTTCGACCGTGTCCCGAGGATTGATATAGAAGATGGGATCCGGCGTGGGATCAGCCGGATCATAGGTGTAGGCGTCGGCAGCCGCGCCGGCAGTGGAGCCCGGAGCCGAAGTCATGAGCCGCCCGTCGCCCCAGGACGTGTTGGCTTTCCCCTGGCTGGTGAGATAGTAGTTGGTGAATTCCGTCTCGGGCAAAGGATAGGTATCCCCGGTGAGCCACTTGTCGGACCCCATCACAAAGAGCGCGACCATCGGCTCCCGATCTATGCCGTTATTGACACCCTTGAGCCAATGGTCGAGCCAGCGCAGGTAGCTGGTCTCGAGATCGATGGTAGCATTGGGGCCAAAATCGGTATTGCGCGGACCCATCCGGGTGGCGCTCGCCGTGTGCGGCCAGGGCCCTATCACCAGCTTCTGGTTCTTGTGCCCATACTTGGCCATAGCGAGGTAGTTGAGTTTCGTACCTATGCCGTCGCCATCGTACCAACCCGACTGGTGATAGACCGGGATGTCAACCTTGGCAAGCCGCTCAAGGAAGCTTGCCCGGTCCCAGTACTGGTCATTGTCGGGATGAGCAATCCAGTCGCGCCAGTAAGCGTTGGGCTTGCCCAGGACGCTCTTGTCGAGATCGATCACCGGCAGCGCCCGCAGCAGCTTGGCATACTTCTTCTCGGCGATCTCGCTGAAGGCTTTGCCGGAGAGGTCGCCGGTCGCGTTCTCTTCCAGAACGTCGGCCCACCAGATCGCTCCCCACATGAAGAAGGCGCCATATTCGTAAGGCATGTTGAAGTACGGATCAGGAGGCGAAACATTGGGTATGATGGTCACCAGGTGCGGCGGAACTTCTCGCGCTGCCCACCACTGGACCCAGCCTACGTAGGATGCTCCTATCATGCCTACCTTGCCGGTCGACCACGGCTGGCTGGCCAGCCATTCCACCGAATCGTAACCGTCGGCGGGCTCATCGAAGAACGGGTTCCACTTGCCTTCGGAAGCAAACCGACCACGGCAATCCTCAGCGGCATAGACATAACCCCGCCGCGCGAAATACCTGCCCTGGAGCTCGCTCATTTCCTTCTTGTAGGGAGTGCGCACCAGAACCACCGGAAACTTGCCTGGGGCATCGGGCCGGTATATGTCGGCTGAGAGTTTGACCCCATCGCGCATTGGAATCCACGTGCCCTGGTCCACGGTTACCCGGAAGGAAGGTTGCGAGAGCGTGGAATCCGTCGTCTGATGAATCATCAGGGCTTCGTAGCCCTCGCGGACATAGGCGCCGTGCTGGGCCGGCACATCGCCGAAGCATATCCGGTTGGCATCATCCACCCAAAGAGTTATGTCCACGTTGGGCAGGCCGTAGCGGTACAGCGTGAACTTCTGAAGCCTCCCGCCTACCGAGCGCTCCATGGTATCCAACCGCTCGAGCGATGCGTCTATCACCACACCGGGTATGATGAAGAGCGGGAAAGTCTGTTTGCCTCCGGCAGCTTGATCGTAGGCGATGACGACCTGACTCATCAGGGCAGGGCTGAAGTTCTCGAAGATCCGCGTGCCTGGCTTCAAGATCGCGGTCTGGGTCTGACCGTTCCAGGTTATCTTGGCCTTGTCCTCCTCGCGAGCGACCTCAATCGGCCCTCGAGGCGTGTCCATCATCATGCCGGTCCAGTGACCCAGACTGTCAACCTTGATTTCAAGCGAGCTGACCACAGTCTGACCGGCTGTTGATATGGCGTAGCTGCCGGAATAGCTGCCGTCGCTGCGCCACTTAAAGTCGGTTCTTACCAGCACTTCTTCATTGAGGTAAAAAGTGAACTTGCCCTGGTCCTTGAGCACGTTCAGGGGATAAGTCAGGCTATCGGCAGGCACCGCGCCCACGAGGGCAGGCGCAAGCGCAACTAGTGAGAGAAGCCCGGCAAGCAAACCCAGGCCGGCAAAGTGTCCACTCGCGCGACTGCCTCTCCTGCCCGAACGCCGATCCATGTCGGGACCTCCTTCTCCTCCAGCCTGTCCTCCGGGCCAAGCCCCACGCCCTTTCAGGCCAAGGCCTCAGCTATCTTCCCTAGCGCCCAGTCAATCTCCTCATGCGAGATCACTAGCGGCGGAGCGAATCTGATCACTTGATGATGGGTTTCCTTGGCAAGGATGCCGAGGGTCATGAGCTGCTCGCAGAACGGTCTTGCCGTGCCCGAGGACTCCTTGACTTCGACCCCGATCAGCAGGCCACGGCCCCGGATTTCCTTGACGTGGCGCGATTTGAGCTTCCGGAGTCCGTCCATGAAATAGGCACCGGCTTCGAAGGCGCGCCCGGCGAGATTCTCGTCCACGATCACCTCGAGCGCCGCAGTGCCAATGGCACAGGCCAAGGGGTTGCCACCGAAAGTGCTGCCGTGATCACCGGGCTTGAAGACCTCCATCACCTGCTTGGAGGCGAGGATCGCCGACACCGGATAGACACCGCCGCCCAGCGCTTTGCCCACTATCAGCACATCAGGCTTGGCCCCATCATACTCGTAGCAGAACATCTTGCCCGTGCGGCCGAGCCCGGTCTGGATCTCGTCCAGGAGCATGAGCACGCGGTTGGCTCGGGCAATTCGGGTGACCTCTCGCAGATAGCCATCGCTCGGCATGAGGATGCCGGCCTCGCCTTGGATCGGCTCCACTAGGAAGCCAACCGTGTTGGGAGTTATGGCCCCTTTGAAAGCAGCGACATCGTTGTAGGGAATCAGCTTGAAGCCCGGACCGAAAGGACCAAAGCCCTTGCGGTACTGCTCTTCCGAGGAGAAGCCCACGATGGTCGTGGTCCTGCCATGGAAGTTGTTCTCGCAGACAATGATCTCCGCCCTGTCCTCGGCCACACCCTTGACCAGATAGCCCCACTTCCGAGCCGCTTTGATCGCGGTCTCGACGGCCTCGGCGCCGGTATTCATCATCAAGATGCTCTCCTGGTCGGCCAGGCGGCAGGCCATTTCGCAAAAGGGACCGAACTGGTCGTTGTGGAAGGCCCGAGAAGTCAAGGTCAGCGTCTCAAGCTGCTTGCGCGCCGCTTCCAGTACCCGGGGATGCCGGTGGCCCTGGTTGAGCGCCGAATATGAGCTCAGCATATCCATGTACTTGCGCCCCTCGACATCCCACACCCAGACCCCTTCCCCGCGAGAGAGCACCACCGGCAGCGGATGGTAATTGTGCGCGGCGTAGGTATCGGCGAGGCGCATGAGATCAGCCGAAGCTAGTTGTCGGCTCTTCACAGCTTTCCTCCATTCTTGGTCGCTTGCGCTACTTCTTCTTTTCAACTTGCTTCAGGGCATCTTTGAACTGCTTGATACCCGGCGCGAGTTCATTGGCTTTGCGAAGCTCGACCAGCGCCGAGTCGGTCTTTCCCTGGAGATCATAGGCAAGGCCAAGCCGCCAGCGGACTGAAGCTTCGTCGGGCCCCTGTGGGACCGGGCTGGCTCCCAGGCACTTCTTCAAGGCCGCTTCGGCCTCATCCAGATTGGCCTTGGCATCCACGTAGGCGCTCGCCAGATCATAGCTCGCCATGAGGTCGTCCGGCTTCTTCACCAGGACTTGCTTGAACACTCCAGCGGCATCGGCGGGCCGGCCGTGGCGGTCGTAGAAGTACCCCAGGCCGTAGAGCGCGGTATTGGTGGACGACGTGTCGATCGCTGTGGCTTTGACCAGCAGCGATTCCGCTTGCGCCAGGTTCTTCTGCCTCTCCCAGTAACTCGCCCAGGCATAAGACCCGTAGAGCTCGCTTTGGGATTGAATCACCGTAGCGTGCTCCTTGGCCTTAGTTTCGCTGCCGCCGACCACCCCGGGAGCAATCAAGTAGTACATGCACACCTCAAACCGGGCTTCAAGGTTGTGCGGGTCAAGGGCGATCGCCCGTTCGTACTCATCGCGTCCCCTCCGGGCCGACATGAAAGCGCCGATCATCCCCGACTTCATAGCTTTGCCAAGGTTGGCGCGGGCGAGCCACAGATGATAGACCGAAACCGTATCGGCCAGTTTGACCGCCCGCTCGGCGAACTCGACCGCCTTGTCGTAGGCCTGCTGTTTCATGTAGAGCTTGGCCAGGAAGAAATCGGCTTCGTGATCCGAAGGATTTTGCTTCAGAGCATCAAGCAGCAAGGCCTGGGCCTGGTCGGTCTTGCCGTCCCGCTGGAGCTGCTTCGCCTGGTCCACCACTGGACTGGCGGGACAAGCGGGAGCGATGATGCCGGCGCAGAATGCAGCCACGCCAGCCACTGCCAGACCAAGCGCCGCCGACTTGACAAGCCTTCGCATCGGCAACGTGTTGCCTGGTGTAGCAGGGACTGGGCGCATTTCGAACCCCCTATTGCAACCGGCCGCGGCAGGCGGCCTCGGTGCTACGGATTACGTTAAGGCAGGCGGCCGCCACCAGCAAGGGCCGGCACCGTCTTCTCAAGTAGGAACTCCTTCACGAGATTCGTGAAGAAGGCGTGCTCCTCCAGGAAGGGGAAATGGCCGCTGTCGTTGAAGACAACCGCGCTGGCGTTGGCGATTCCATCCGCGTACGCCATCTGATCCCTAACGGGTATGGAAATATCGTGCCTGCCGACAATCACCAGAGTGCGCTGA
>DATKKY010000281.1:0-3834 GCA_035542695.1 bacterium
AACTGGGAGCCGCCTACGAGCACCGGTCGTTTTCAAATGCTATGCTTGATCGCTACCACGCATCGGTGTCGGGTTCCGGCTTCTCCTTTGGTGGAATGCTCTATGTCCGCGTCCCGGCATACCCGTCGCTCGACGTGATTCCGACCCTGAGCATCACTTACTCCAGCATGGACCTCAGGGGTGAGGACCCTTACGGACGCGTCGCGTACCGAGATGACCAAACAACAACTCTGGGCTTCGGAGCCGCCTTCGCTTTCACCTTGGCGCATGGGCAGGTGCTTTGGGCTCTTCCCAGTTTCCTGACAGCGGAAGGGAAGTCGTCGTTTGGTATTGCGGTGGGTATCGCGCTGCCGACGCGGCTGCTTGAGCGGTGAAGGAGGGTGGGCTGCTGGCCCTCCACCGCCTCATCTCGCTATGACAACCTTGCCGGTAGTCACCGTGCTGCCCGCTTGAAGCTGGCAGAAGTAGATTCCGGACGCGACCGCGCGGCCGCTGGCGTCAACTCCGTCCCATCCCACAGCGTGCAACCCTGGGTACTCGTTTCCGCTCACGAGCTCTCTGACTTCGCGCCCCAAGATGTCATAGACGGCAACGCGCACGGCCCCGGCGACAGGCAGGGCGTAGTAGACTGTCAGGCCTGACATTGTCGGATTGGGCGCGGCCACGATATCCGAGAACGATTTGTGACCAGTTGTGTCGGGCTCGGTCTTCATGAGAAGGACGTCACTGTCCGGGAAATGCGGGCCGGCCGCCCTCACGTCTCCCGCGAACACGTAGCCTCCGACCGCGGTCGCTTGAACGGATGTGGCTTCGTTCCAGGTGCGCCGGGGTGCCGGCGGGACTGTTGCGCCGATGCGGCCTCGGGTGTACCATCGCATGCGGGCAGCGTGGAGAATTGGGCCCGGGCGGCGACCGACAAGCCGGTCGTCTCAGGTGTCCAGTCGCGGAAGTCACAGCCTGCTGAAAGGAGACCGATATGTTTGAAAACATGACGCCGGCACACCGGGCGGCCCTCGATGCCATCATAGGGGCAAGGCACACCGTGAGGGAATTCAGAGCCATCCTGCTGGGCCGGGCAGATGTCGAAGCGATAATCCAGGCAGGCCTGCTCGCTCCGTTTCCAGCGCTGGCAGTTGCCGGTAGGCCCGATTTCAGAAAAGTGGTCGTGATTCCTAACCCGTCGCCGGCCATGAAGACCGCAACCGATGTGATCCGGAAGCGAATGGCCAAGCTGGCTGACGAGCTCGAGCAGAAGCTGGGCTTGATTCCTTATGTGAACGTTCTGAAGCGGGCTCGCGAGCAAGAGGGCCCAATCGTCGGCGACGCACCGTACTTTGTCATCGTGGGGGAGAGGAAGGGAATGCCACCCGCGGCATCCGAATCGCTGAGCTACTGCCTCGAGAACATGTGGCTTAAGGCAACGTCGCTTAAGATCGGATTCCGACTTATCAGTGCTACAATGCAGATGGGCGGCGACCCTGATTTCTGCGCGCTTCTAGGCATCCCCTGTGGGGAATATGCGCTCGACGGGTGCGCCCTGGGATATCCGGCGGAGGGCTACGAGCCTGCGCCCGTTGAATACCCTATGCTGGCAAGATCGGTCACCTGGTTATGAGCATGAGAGTCTGGCTGCAAGAGATGACTGGGAATGAGGTCGGGTGGGTCGCCTGGTGCTTGGATGTCCAAGGGTTCGCAACCTGGGCGGAGACCGAAGGCGAGGTCCTCGCGCGGGTCCCGGGCAAGCTCGAGGCGCACAAGGCGTGGCTAGCTCGGCATGGCCTTGCTGGGGTTGCAGCCAGTACCGAGGCTAGTAACGGCGCGGCAAGCGGCGTCGAGGTCGTCGACACGGCTCGGGGCAACGAGGTTCTGTTCTTGCCTGATTGTGAACCTTGCGAGGTCAGCGAAATCGAACTGACGCTACGATTGCTTTCGGCATCTCGGGCTGACCTTGTGCAAACGGTCGAAGGTCTTCCCGAACAGGCTCTCGATTGGGATCCGCCCTACCGGGCTTTCTTGGACTGGGCTACGTGGAGGTCTGTCCGGCAGATCCTGGCACATGTAGCCAACTGCGAAACCCACTACTATCTGCCGGCAATTGGCGGTAAGTCGCAGCTCCCGCCGGCTTCGCCTGAAGGAGACTGGCACCAGTTCCTGGCGGCTCATCGGGCTCAGACGGTGAGCTTCCTGGAACAGCTCAAAGAGTCGCGGGACCGCGCGCGGGTCATAGTGGGTGGAGAGGCGTGGTCGGTACGCAAGGTGCTGCGGCGGTTGGTCTGGCACGAACTGCTTCACTGGAAAAGCATCCGGCGAATCGGCCGTGAGTTTGAGCAACAGGCCTGAAGTGCGGTTTGGCCGCGAGAACGGAGGTTTGGGTGATGCGCAAACTGACATTAATAGCGGTGGTCTTGGTATTGGTCTTCGTGGTAGCTTCCGGGGCCGCTGCGCCCCCGAAGGAGTTGGAACCGGTAGCCTTCCTCGTCGGCCAATGGGGAACCGTCGGCACTGCGACCGGAGCGCCTGGAGGCGGCACAGGGAGCGCCACCTTCGCCTGGGGTCTGCAGGACCAGGTCATGATTCGAACGAGCTATGCCGAGTACCCCGCAACAGCGAGCGCACCGGCGTCTAGGCACGATGACCTGATGGTCATCTACGCAGCGGCAGCTGGTGGCCTACGAGCCGACTATTACGACAATGAAGGTCACGATATCCATTACGCCGTCACGACTCCGGCTCCGGGGCAGGCCAGCTTTGTGAGCGATGCCGTAAGCGGAGCGCCCCAGTTCCGTTTGACCTATGCTCTCGGTGCGGACGGCCTCCTGAAAGGCGAGTTCGCCATCGCTCCCCCCGACAAGCCCGGGACTTTCAGCCCGTACCTGACCTGGGAGTCGCGCAAGGTCGCCCCTCGGGCCAAGCACGGCAAGTGAAACGGTGGCTGAGATGAACCCGGCGGCCGAAAAGCTAACGAGCTTGATCGAGGAGCGGGGATGGAAGGGACGAATCATCCCGATCAATCGCCTGGCCGATCTGCGGCAGGCAGTGCTCGGCCGTTACGAGCAGGCGCTGATTGACGGGACGCTCTACCGTGAGCAGCTCAGCAGCTTCTCCTATGATCCTCCCGCAGACTTGCCGGGGGCGCGGTCGGTGATTGTGGTGGCGGTGCCCACACCTCAGATGCGGCTCACCTTCCACTGGCAGGGCAGGGCTGTCCCGGTGGTGGTGCCGCCCACCTATGTGAGCTACACGCCGAGGTCGGAGGGCGTCCGGTCGGTCCTCGCGGCTTGGCTCAAGCACGAAGGCTATCGCGTGGCGAAACCCTCCTTGCCGCTCAAAACCCTGGCGGTGTCGAGCGGCCTCGCAGAATATGGGCGCAACAACATCACCTATGTCGCGGGCCTGGGGAGCTTCCTGCAGTTGGTAGGCGCCTTCTCGGACCTGCCATCCGACGGCGATCCGTGGAGGGGACCAAAAGCGCTCGATCGATGCGAGACGTGCGTCGCCTGCCTGCGGCGTTGCCCAACTGGAGCCATCACCAGTGACCGGTTCTTGATCCACGCCGAGCGGTGCCTCACCTATCACAATGAGGCGGAGGCCGACTTCCCGAGCTGGATCGACCCAACCTGGCACCATTGTCTGGTCGGCTGCATGCGGTGCCAGATCGTATGCCCCGAGAACAAGCACGTGGTTGGCTGGTTCGAAGATCGAGCCGAGTTCTCCGAGCAGGAGACCGACCTCTTGACCCGGGGCACCCCGTTCGACCGGCTGCCCGCGGAGACCGCGGCCAAGCTCAAGAGCCTCGAAATCAATGAGGAGTACCGTCTGCTCTGCCGGAATCTC
>DATKKY010000282.1:0-5356 GCA_035542695.1 bacterium
GTCTTCTCGTCCATCGTCTTCTTGCTGAAGGACCTGTCATTTATCAGGTCCTCGAGCATTTGTCTTGCACCCGGGCCGCCGATGTCCTTAGTCGCGGCCATGGCAGCGATTCTCACCAGCTTGTTGGCGTCGGTGATGAGAACCCTCAGGACCTCGAGGCCGCTCGCGTCGCGGATCCGGCCCAGGGACCGGGCCACCTCGCGCCTGACGCGGGGCTCGGGGTGAGAAACCACTGATTTCAGAATTGGCACTGCCTGCGGGCTCGCCATCATTCCCAGGATCATCACGATGTTTCTGACGAAGAACCAGCGTTCATCCTGGACATAGAGCCGCAGGCGTTCGAGTTCGGTTCGGCCAAGGATCGAGATTGCGCGGCACAGCAGGTAGCGTACCTTCCTCACCTCTGATTCGGCGAGCATCTCGCACAAGGGCGCGACTGCCGTGGGTGACATCAGAGCAAGGTAGGCGAAGATCTCTTCTATCTGAAGATCGGACTGGCTGTAAAGATGGGCCTCTATCTGCTGGATCTTCCTGCGCTCACTGCGTTTGCCGATGGTATCCATGATGCTGGATTTCCTGGCCTGCGGAAGGTCATTCTGGGCTGACAGCGACCGGAGGTCAGAAAGGATAGAGCAAGCCGAAAGGAAGTCGCCCGACGAGACTAGCCAATCGCAGATACGGCCCAGGAAGTCCACCACGCGGTTGAAAGTGTCGTCCCGGGGTGTACCCTTGATCACTTCAAGGCAGACGTCGCTGCAGCGCCGCAGGATGCTCTTGTCGTCCTCTTCGAGGATCTCGCGGACAATGCTCCGCGATTCGCTTTCGCTCGCCTGGAGCTTCTGCGCGGGCTCGCTGAGGCTTTGCTCGCCTGGCGAGAGCCCGAGCTCCTTGATGAAGAACTCCGATCCAGGCAGGGTGGTGCCCTGCCCCGGCGGAGCTGCCTGGCGGCCGGACTTCATAGCCATCTGCTCGATGCTCTGCCTCTCGTCACCCTCGAGGTAGGCATCAACAGCCCGGTAACTTATGTTGACAAGATCCTTCTCCCAAAGGATCGTGACCACATCTGCCTGATAAGGATCAGCTTCTCGAGCCTCGTGGATAGCGGTTAGGAAATCGCCCAACTCGCCGATGGTCAGGCCGTTTCGGAAGGAGATCAGCCTAATGCCGTCCTTGTAAAGCGCAAAGGCGAGGCTCTCCATTCGATCCGTTGAGGCATAGACCAGGTGGTGGCCGAACATCAGTTCGTCCTCGCGGACCAGCAGGGTCAGTGACTCGTTTTGTCGGAGGAACGAGTTGAGGCTCTCGAAGAGCATGGAGAACGATTTCTTGAGGACCGGGTTGTCCCCGTGATAGGTCCTCATGTTCTTGAGCGTGCCCGCCATCAGCTTGAGAATGCCGGTGACGTCGGCCTCTCGGGCGGTTTTGGGCGGACTCTTGACATCCATTGGCATGCTGGATCGCTCCACCGGCGCATACCACTGCGCCCAGCTGATAGTATCGGCAAGCCGCAAGTTGCGGGTTAACCATTTCCAGCGGTGCGCCCGGGCGCAAGAGCTGCCGACCCGGCCCGGCCGGGCTACGTGAGCGGGCGAGAGCTTGCCGGGATGGCGGCGCGGCCACCCCAGACCGATCTGGACTAGTGGGGAATCGCGAAGAGGACCGCGGTGATAAGCGCGCCGGCGATGTGGACATATGGCATGGCGGCCATAGACACCAGGTCCCGGCTCGGATCTTTCCTGAAGAGGGAGCCCCGAAAGAGGAAGCCGCACGCTATCCAATAGATCAGAATGGCCAGCGCCTTGTTGTCCGTGAGATCCCTTCCCACGGGAAACCCGGTCCAGGCTACGCCATGGGTCTGGTACGCTACCACCATCCCCAGCGGGATGCTGGCAATGAAGAAGATGATGGTGCCCAGGAAGGCAATGCGCGGGATATATAGCAACGTTCGCCTGTCCTTCAGGGCCTTGTAGCCCAGGTAGCCCGAGAAGAGGAAGAAGAAGAGCCCGACAAAGATCAAGAACACATGGCTCACGAGCAGGTAACGGTTGGGAGTCCCCTTGACGGCAACGCTGAAGGCGGCTGCCTTGTCCTTGGCTGGTACCCGGGCAACAACGTTGTCGGCCGATCGGGCTTCGATGTAGTACTCCAACTTGGCACCGCGGACTTGGGGAGGTAAGTAGCCGAAATACTTGCCGTGCTCGAGCCGCGTCATCTCGACCGCTTGAAATGGCAGGCCGCCGGTCCGATAGAAGATGAGCGCCCGGAGGTCGCCTTCGGCCGCCCCCGATGAGATGTCGGCCTCTATGGCCGACTCCTTGCCAGCTCTGACGTCCTTGATCGGGGTGTGCCGAATTCTCACCCACCGCTCCTTGGCTTCCTCGACTACGGCCTTCTGGCCACAGCCGAGGCATGAGACAAGGAGAGCAGCGAGGATTGCAGCTGCCACGATGCGGGCCGGCTCTAAGAGCACAAACGGCCGGTGGTTCGACGCTCCTTGGAAGGCTCGATTCGTCTCCATTAACTCACTTGCAACTTGCTGTCAACGTTCCTGGGCTCGCGCACCCCTCACTTGGTTAAAGGGCAGGAACTTCCGCAGCTAGACTTGCCGGCGCAGATGCCGCCCGACTTGGCCCCGGCGCAATCTCCGGCTGCCGCGCTGGCGCTGCCCTGGCCCTTGGGACAGACGCAATTGCCGGCGTGCGGGCACTTGCCGTCCTGGGAGCACTTGCCGGCAGCGCCCTGGCAGACCTCGGCACGGCACGTGGACTTCGCGGAACAGGCCTGGCCCTCACCCGGCCGGCAGCATGCGCCCTGCATGTTGGGGCACTTCTGGCAGTCAGCCGGATTGCAGTTGTGTTGGCACGCTCCGAGCGCGGACTCAGCTCTCGCATCCCCAGCCTGAGACTTCGCAGCACGCTCAAAGGGCGCAGTTCCCTGAACATAGGCGTAGGTTCCCCAGGCTCCGACAACGATGACCACCAGCACGCATATCAGTATCAGACGGCGTTTCATCCACTACCTCCGGTTGGTTGCTAAGTTTGGGTACTGATTAACCAATTATATATTACTGCTTACCGGTTATCAAACCAAATCCTGTGAGCGAAGGGCTCGGGCGCGGCGGCAGGCCCGCAGCCTGACCCCACTCTCGCCGGGGAAAGGTTTGACAAGACCTGTGTGCTGTGTTATCTGTCTCTTGATTTGCAGCCGCCGGCCTTCTAGGCGGCGCCTTTACCTGCAGTATCTCCGGAGGCAAAATGGGAATCTTCGATCTGATGGATGCTCATGAGCACGAAGAGGTCATGTTCTGCTACAACTCGACCACTGACCTCCGGGCGATCATAGCGATCCACGATACCACTCTGGGGCGAGCCCTGGGCGGCGCCCGGATGTGGAATTACAAGACCGAGGCAGAGGCTGTGATGGATGCCCTCCGGCTTTCGCGGAGCATGACCTACCAGGCATCGGTGGCGGATTGCGACACCGGTGGGGGGAAGGCGGTGCTGTGGGGCGATCCTTTGCGGAACAAGAGCGAAGCCTATTTCCGGGCCTTCGGCAGGTTTGTCGAGGGCCTCAAGGGCAGGTTCGTCACTTACGCCGATCTGGGCACCAATGACCGTGACTTGAGATACATCCGGCGGGAGACCGACTATGTCGCTCCTTTTGTCTCGGCGACTGCGGCCGGAACCGATGGGGCCCGGGTGACCGCCTACGGCGTGCTCTGCGGGATGCGGGCGTGTGCCAAGATGGCCTTTGGCGTGTCCTCGGTCAG
Organism: bacterium; assembly: GCA_035542695.1. Taxonomy (GTDB): domain Bacteria; phylum Arandabacterota; class Arandabacteria; order Arandabacterales; family Arandabacteraceae; genus DATKKY01. Next base: position 3,770 of record DATKKY010000282.1, read on the forward strand.
AGACCGGCGCGTGGTAGTCCAGGGCGTGGGCGAAGTCGGCCGCCATCTTACGCGCTACCTTAGCCAGGAGGGGGCTGCTGTCACCATAACCGACATTGTCTTCGATGCGATGAAGCGGGTGCAGGATGAGATTCCGACGGTCGAGATAGCACGTCCCGAGGAGATCTTCGATTGCGACTGCGACATCTTCTCGCCGTGCGCGCTGGGTGGCGTGATCAACCGGACCAATGTCGAGAAGCTCAAGTGCAAGATCGTGGCTGGCGCTGCCTATGACGTGTTGGAGTCGGACGAGATCGGCGACAGGCTTCACCAGCGTGGCATACTCTACGCCCCCGACTTTGTGATAAGCGCGGGGGAGATCTTCCAGAGCGCCGACAAGATGCGGGCGGCAACCGAGAAGGAAGCCTTCGAGCGGGCCGGGGAGATCTTCGACGTGCTGCTCAGGGTCTTTGAACGCGCCCGCCGTGAGCAGGTTGCGCCCTTGAGGGCCGCGCGCAAGATAGCCCTGGAGCGGATGGAGAGCATTGGCCGGGTAAAGACTATTCTGTGCAGGCCGCCGGATCTCGGGCTATAGGCGGCCGCGGGAGCAAGATGAAACATCAATTCCGGGTGCTGGCAATCAATCCGGGTTCGACTTCCACCAAGATAGGTGTCTTTGACGATGAGGACATGGTCTTTGAGGAAGTGATCCGGCATTCGGAGGTCGATCTCGGCACCTTTGAGAAGACCTGGGACCAATACGAGTTCCGGAAGCGCACCATCATTGAAGCGCTCCAGCAGCACTCGGTAGAGCTATCGTCGCTCTCGGCAGTGGTGGCCCGGGGCGGGCTGCTGCGCCCGGTGGTGAGTGGCACTTACCGGGTCAACAAGCTGATGATCGATGATGGCCGGATCGGCTATCAGGGCGAGCACGTCGCCAACATCGGGCCGGTCCTGGCCTTTGGCATAAGCTGGGACCTGGGGATTCCGGCCTACATGGTGGATCCCCCGAGCGTTGACGAATTCGAACCGCTTGCGAGGTTCTCGGGACACAAAGACATCCCTCGGCTCAGCCTAGTGCATGCCCTCAATATCAAGGCAACCGCCAGGATGGCGGCCGAGAAACTGGGCAGCCGGCTAGAGGATCTCAATCTGGTGGTCGCTCACATTGGCGGCGGCATCTCGGTGTCGCCCTTGAGGAAGGGCCGGATCATCGATGCTAACGATGGCAACAGCGGCGGGCCTTTCTCGCCCGAGCGGGCCGGCTCGATTCCGACGATGGGACTGATCGACTACATATTCGACAACGACTGCTCGAGGGATGAGGTCAAGCGCGAGCTGGTGGCCAAGGGTGGTTTGATGTCCTATCTTGGCGTCAATTCCGCCCAGGCGGTCGAAGCCATGATCGCCGAGGGCAACGAATACGCCAAGCTGGTGTATGAAGCTATGGCTTATCAGATCGCAAAGGAGATCGGCGCGATGGCGACCGTGCTCGCAGGGCGCGTCGAAGCCATTGTGCTGGCCGGCGGGCTTGCCGCTTCGTCGCTGCTGGTGAATTGGATCACCGAACGGGTGAAATTCATCGCGCCGCTCCTGGTATTTCCGGGC